>JAJYSQ010000020.1 GCA_021793495.1 Actinomycetes bacterium | reverse complement strand
GGTGCTCGTCGCATCCTCCCGGCGCATCCACGAGGACCTGGGGTGGACCCCGACCCGTACGAGGCTGGTCGAGATGGTGGCCGACGCCTGGCGGGTGGTCCAGAACCGGTGACCTCCCGGTCCTGCGCGGCGAGCCCGGTCCCGCCAGCCGCGCCTACCCGGCCAGGCGGGCGGCGAGGTTCTCCGCGAGCACCCCGAGGAACTCCTCGGTCGTCAGCCACGGGGCGTCCTTGCCGATCAGCAGCGCCAGGTCCTTGGTCATCTTCCCGGACTCCACGGTCGCGACACACACCTGCTCCAGGGCATGGGCGAAGGCGACCACGTCCGGGGTCGAGTCCAGCTCGCCGCGGTGGGCCAGGCCTCGGGTCCAGGCGAAGATCGAGGCGATCGCATTGGTCGAGGTCGGCTGTCCGGCCTGGTGGGCCCGGTAGTGCCGGGTGACGGTGCCGTGGGCCGCCTCGGCCTCCATGGTCCGCCCGTCCGGGGTCAGCAGCACGCTGGTCATCAGCCCCAACGAGCCGTACCCCTGGGCGACCGTGTCGGACTGCACGTCCCCGTCGTAGTTCTTGCACGCCCACAGGTACCCTCCCGGCCACTTCAGGGCCGAGGCCACCATGTCGTCGATCAGACGGTGCTCGTACGTCAGCCCGGCGGCGGCGAACTCGGTGGCGAACTCGGTGGCGAACACCTCGGCGAACAGGTCCTTGAACCGGCCGTCGTAGGCCTCGAGGATCGCGTTCTTCGTCGACAGGTACACCGGGTACCCGCGGTTCAGGCCGTACCGCAGCGAGGCGCGGGCAAAATCCCGGATGGAGTCGTCATAGTTGTACATCCCCATCGCCACCCCGCCCCCGTCGAACCGGGCCACCTGCATCTGCATCGGCTCGGACCCGTCGTCGGGCGTGTAGGTGATCGTGACCGTACCGGGGCCGGGGACCACGAAGTCCGTGGCCCGGTACTGGTCGCCGTAGGCATGACGGCCGATCACGATCGGCTTGGTCCAACCCGGCACCAGCCGCGGGACGTTGGCGATCACGATCGGCTCGCGGAAGATCACCCCACCGAGGATGTTCCGGATCGTGCCGTTCGGGGACCTCCACATCTTCTTCAGGCCGAACTCGGTGACCCGCGCCTCGTCCGGCGTGATGGTCGCGCACTTGACCCCGACACCATGACGAAGGATCGCGTGAGCCGCGTCGACGGTCACCTGGTCCTCGGTAGCATCCCGGTGGGCGATGCCCAGGTCGTAGTAGTCCAGGGTGACATCCAGGTGGGGCAGGATGAGCTGCTCCTTGATCATCGCCCAGATGATCCGGGTCATCTCGTCGCCGTCGAGCTCGACGACCGGGTTGGCCACTCTGATCCGTGCCATGAGCTTCCTCTTCGCTGCTGGGGCGGGTGCGACCCGAGGGGCTTGTCCGCCGGGGGACGTGGGGGCGGGCCGGGCGTGCTCAGAGGGTCGTGACGTCGGCCTGCTTGGCGCGAACGGCCTCGGCTGCCGCACGCAGCCCGGCCAGCTCGGCCGCCGTAAGGTCACGCTCGACGACCCGTCGCACCCCACCGGCGCCGAGCTCGGCCTCGACGCCCAGGTACACCCCGGAGATCCCGTACTGGCCATCCACCCAGGCGCACACCGGCAGGACCGCGCCGGAGTCCTCGGCCACCGCTCGGACCATCCGGGCCGCGGCGGCACTCGGGGCGAAGTAGGCCGATCCGGTCTTGAGCAGCGCGACGATCTCGGCCCCTCCGTTGCGGGTCCGGACGACCAGCTCGGAGATCTTCTCCTCGCCCATCAGCTCGGTCAGCGGGCGGTCCACGCCCTCGATGGCGACCGTGCACGCGCTGGGGACCGGGACCATGGTGTCGCCGTGCGAGCCCAGGGTGAGCGTGCGTACCGACCCGACGGGCACGCCCAGCTCCTGAGCGACGAAGTAGGAGAACCGCGCGGTGTCCAGCATCCCGGCCTGCCCGATCACCCGGCTCTCGGGGAACCCGCTGACCAGGCGGGTCAGCGCGGTCATCTCGTCCAGCGGGTTGGACACGACGACGAGCACGGCCTCGGGCGAGCGGGTCGCGATGTTCTCGACCACTCCTCGGACGATCCGAGCGTTGGTCTCGATCAGATCCATCCGGCTCATCCCCGGCTTGCGGGGAAGCCCGGCGGTGATCACCACGATGTCGGAACCGGCGGTCGCGTCGTACCCCGAGCCGTCCTCGGTGGTGCTCACGCCGACCAGTGCGGTCTCGAACGCCTCGATCGGCCGCGACTGGTTCATGTCCAGTGCCAGTCCCTCGGCCTTGCCCTCGACCACATCGGTCAGCACGACCTCGGAGAACATGTCGTACTCCGCCAACCGCATCGCGGTCATCGACCCGTAGAACCCGGCCCCGACCACGGTGACCTTGCCTGCGCGCGCCATCACGTTCGCCTCTCGACACCCCGTCCGGCACCCTGCCGTACGGACAGCAGATCTCTCAACGTCAAGATACCTCGGCCGTGCGGGCCCGGAGCACCGGGGTTGGCGCTGGTGCGTGCGCCGACCCGCACGGTCCACCGGGACGGCTCAGGGCACCGCCAGCCCGAGCAGGGCCAAGCCGACAGCGAGCACGACCAGGACCGCCGTGTCGGTCGTGCGACGTCGAACCACCAGCAGCCCGGCCCGGTCGGGCGGGAGCACGGCCCGCAGCACGGCACCGGCAGCAACCCCCAGTGCCATCAGCACGCAGCCGCGACGTACCTCACCCCGCCCGATCAGTACCAGTCCGGCCGCCACGACCAGCAACGCCGGGACGGCGGGCCAGCCGGTCCACCGTCCGGACGCACGGTGCGCCGAGCTCATCGGGGCGGCTCAACGCTCGTCGATCGGGTGCCACTCCTGGTCGCGCAGCCCGATGTACTCGCTGTCCGGACGGATCAGCCGGTTGTCCAGGTGCTGCTCGATGACGTGACTGGTCCACCCAGCCATCCGGGAGACCGAGAAGACCGGGGTGAACAGGTCCGTGGGGATGCCGAGGGCGTGGTAGACGCTGGCCGCGAAGAAGTCGACGTTCGGGTAGAGCCCCTTGGTCTCCAGGACCACCGCCTCCATGCTCCGCGACATCTCGTAGTACGTCCGCACCCCGGTCTCCCCGGCCAGCTCCTCGCTCAGCCGACGTAGGTGGGTGGCCCTCGGGTCCTCCGTCTTGTACACCCGGTGGCCAAACCCCATGATCTTCTCGCCGCGCTCCAGGCGGGCGCGCACGTCGTCGACCGGGGAGACCCCCGAGGCTTCCACCGACTCCAGCGTGCGCATCACCGCCTCGTTCGCCCCGCCGTGCAGCGGCCCGCGCAGGGTGCCGATCGCCGAGGTGATCGCCGAGTGCATGTCGGACAGGGTGGCGGCGCACACGCGGGCAGCGAAGGTGGAGGCGTTCATCGTGTGGTCGGCGTGCAGCACCAGGCACTCGTCGAAGATCTCCGCGGCCCGCGACGAGGGGCGGGTGCCCGTGACCTGGAGCAGGAAGTTGCCGGCGATGCCCAGCTCTTCCTCGGGGTGCGGGACCTCGGCCCCACGGCGGGCGGCGTGGTAGTGGGCCACCAGCACCGGCATCTGCGCGACCAGTCGCAACGCCTTGCGCTCGTTGGCCGCTGGCGAGGAGTCTGCGGCGTCCGGATCGTCCACGGACAGCGACGACACCAGGGTGCGCAACGCCTCCATCGGGGTGCCCGACCGGGTCACGTACCCCAACAACGCTGGTGCTGTCTGCCCCAGGTCCCGATTGCCCTGCAGGTCCTCGGTGATCTCCACCAGCTGCGCCCGGGTCGGCAGCGTGCCCCGCTGGAGCAGGTGGACGGTCTCCTCGAAGGATGTCCGGCCAGCCAGATCATGGATGTCGTACCCCCGGTAGAACAACCGGCCAGCCTTGCCGTCGATGTCCGACAGCGCCGTCGACGCCGCAACGACGTCGGCGAGTCCGCGAGACGCCTTCTCCATGCCCAGGCCTCCTCAGGTCGTGGCCTCACCCTACCGGCCGGTAGGAGCGCCGGACGGAGGGGTCGACCAGTGAGGCACACTTTTCTTGAATCATTCCAGAAAGTGGCTAGGGTGGGGCCATGCCAAGCCCGACCCCGCCCCCGCCCCCTGCCTCGACCGGACCGGCCCCCTCCCCGGGCTCTCGCCGGTCTCGGGCAGCCCGGTTTCGCGAGCACCTGGCCGCCGAACGGCAGGCCGCCGAGCTCTACCGACGGTTGGCCGGCAGCGCCACCGGCGAGCAGCGCGACGCCCTGCTGGAGCTGGTCGACGTCGAGCTGGGGCACGCCGCCCACTGGGAGGACAAGCTGCGCGAGCTCGGCGAACCGGTCCCCGACCCGGCGAGGTTCCGCGCCCAGCTGCGGACCCGGGTGCTCGGCCAGGCGGCCCAGCGCTTGGGGCTGCGCCGTGTCCTGCCCGTCGTCGAGCGGGCCGAACGCGCCGATGCCGGGACGTACGACCAGGACCCGGACGCCACCGCCACGATGGCTGCCGACGAGCGCGGCCACGCCCAGGTCCTGTCCTCGATCGTCGACGGCACGATCCGCGACGATACCGAGCAGCTGCGTGGAGCGGCGGCCATCGCGGCTCGGGAGCCCTGGCACCGCGCCGACCGATCCGGATCGGTGCGCGCCGCCGTGTTCGGGGTCAGCGACGGGCTGGTCAGCAACACCGCGCTGGTGATGGGCTTCGCCGGCTCCGGCGTGGGCACCCGCACCGTGCTGTTCGCCGGGCTGGCCGGGCTGATGGCCGGCTCCTTCTCGATGGCCGCCGGCGAGTACGTCTCCATCGCCAGCCAGAAGGAGATGTACGAGCGTGAGATCGATCTGGAGCGCCGCGAGCTGGAGGAGAAACCGGAGGAGGAGCGGGCCGAGCTCGTCCTGATCTACCGGGCCAAGGGGCTGCCGCGCGACGAGGCGGAGCGGTTGGCCGACCGGATCATGACCGACCCTGACGTGGCGTTGAACACCTTGGCCCGCGAGGAGCTGGGGCTGGACCCGGAGGACCTCGGCTCGCCGTGGGGTGCTGCGGCGTCGAGCTTCCTGGCGTTCGCCCTCGGAGCCTTCGTCGTCGTGCTGCCGTACCTGGTCGCCTCCGGGCGTACCGCGCTGATCCTGGCGATCGGCCTGGCGGTGGCCGCGCTGCTGGCGGTGGGCGTCGGGGTGGGTGTCCTGGGCGGGCGGGCGCCGTGGCGGTCCGCGGCCCGACAGCTGCTGGTCGGCGGGTTGGCCGCCTCGGCCACCTACCTGATCGGCGCGCTGATCGGGGTGTCCGGAGCCTCGTAGCCGACCGGGCACGCCGGCCGTCGGTTCAGCGGGCCGCGGCCTCGGCTGCTTCGACCACGTTGGTCAACAGCATCGCGCGGGTCATCGGCCCCACCCCTCCCGGGACCGGGGCCAGCCATCCGGCGACCTCGCGGACCGAGGGGTCGACATCACCGGCCAGGCCGGCGGCGGTACGGGTGATCCCCACATCGACGACCACCGCGCCCGGGCGGACCATGTCGGCGGTCAGCAGGCCGGGCACGCCGGCGGCCATCACCACGATGTCCGCGGCCCGGGTGTGCGCCCGGAGGTCGCGGGTCCCGGTGTGGCAGCAGGTGACCGTCGAGTTCTCCGTGCGCCGGGTCAGCAGCAGACCGAGCGGGCGACCGACGGTCACTCCGCGACCGACCACCACCACCTCGGCGCCGTTGAGCGTGACTCCGTACCGCCCCAGGAGCGTCACGATCCCGCGGGGGGTGCACGGCAGCGCAGCCGGCTCACCGAGCACCAGCCGACCGAGATTGACCGGGTGCAACCCGTCGGCATCCTTGGCAGGGTCGACAAGTCCGAGGACCCGGTTGGTGTCCATCCCCGGCGGCAGCGGCAGCTGGACGATGAACCCGGTGCACGTCGGGTCGGCGTTCAGCTCGGCGACGACCTGCTCGACCTGGGACTGGGAGACGGTCCCCGGCAGGTCTCGGCGGATGCTGGTCAGACCGACCTCGGTGCAGTCACGGTGCTTGCCGGACACGTAGGAACGGCTGCCCGGGTCGTCACCGACCAGCACGGTGCCCAGCCCGGGTACGACACCGCGCGTCCGCAGCGCCGTGACCCTCGTCGCCAGCTCCGACTTGATGACGGCCGCGGTGGCCTTGCCGTCCAGGATGCGCGCGCTCACGCACCCGAGTCTGTCACCCGTCCCGGATCGACCCGACACGGCCCGACCCGTCAGTGGGCGAAGTGACGGGTACCGGTGAGGTACATCGGGACCCCGGCAGCACGCGCGGCGGCCTGCACCTCGGCGTCACGCACCGAGCCACCGGGCTGGACGACCGCCCGTACGCCAGCGGCCAGGAGCACCTCCAGCCCGTCCGGGAACGGGAAGTACGCATCCGAGGCCGCCACCGCACCGGCCGAGCGTGACCCGGCCCGCCCGACCGCCAGCCGTGCCGCATCGACCCGGTTGACCTGACCCATCCCCACCCCGACGGTCGCCCGGTCGGTGACCAGCACGATCGCGTTGGACTTCACCGACCGTGCCGCTCGCCAGGCGAGCTCCAGATCGGCCAGCGTCGCGGCATCCACCGGCTCGCCGGTGACCAGCGACCAGGACGCCGGGTCGTCGCCGGGCGCATCCACGGCGTCGAGCTCCTGGCGCAGCACCCCGCCGGAGATGGCCCGCGTGGCCAGCCCGTGACGCGGACCGGGAACGACCCGAAGCAGCCTCAGGTTCTTCTTCGCCCCGAGCACCTCCAGCGCCTGCGGGTCGAACCCGGGCGCGAGCACCACCTCGGTGAAGATCTCGGCGACCTGGCGGGCCATCGCGACACTGACCGGGCGGTTGCTGGCGATGACCCCGCCGTAGGCACTGACCGGATCGCAGGCGTGCGCCTTGCGGTGCGCCTGCGCGACGTCGACGCCGGTCGCGATCCCGCACGGGTTCGCGTGCTTGATGATCGCCACGGCCGGCTCGGTGAAGTCGTACGCGGCCCGCCAGGCCGCATCGGCGTCGACATAGTTGTTGTAGGACATCTCCTTGCCGTGCAGCTGCTCGGCGCCGGCCACCCCCGCAGGGACCGGCCCGCCGTCGGCCGGCCGAGGCGCCACGCGGTCACGGTAGAGCGCGGCCCGCTGGTGCGGGTTCTCCCCGTACCGCAGCACCGCCGCGCGCGACCAGGTCGCGCCCATCCAGTCGGGCAGGCCGGAGCCGGAGTCGCTGGGGGCCAGGACGTCGCCCATCCAGGAGGCCACGGCCACGTCGTAGGTGGCGGTGTGCGCGAATGCCTCGGCGGCCAGTCGGGAGCGCTCGACCAGGGTGAACCCGCCGGTCGTCGTGGCGGCCAGCACCTGGGCATACCGGTCGGGGGAGACGACCACCGCCACGTTCGCATGGTTCTTCGCCGCGGCCCGGACCATGGCTGGCCCGCCGATGTCGATCTGCTCGACACACTCGTCGGGGCCGGCACCAGCGGCCACCGTCGCCTCGAACGGGTAGAGGTTGACCACCACCAGGTCGAACGGCTCGATGCCCAGCTCGACCAGCTGCTGGCGGTGCTCGGCCCTCCTGGTGTCCGCCAGGATCCCGGCGTGCACCCCCGGGTGCAGGGTCTTCACCCGACCGTCGAGGCACTCACCGAACCCGGTGAGCACCGCCACCTCGGTGACCGGCACGCCCGCCCGCGCGATCTGGGCCGCGGTCGAACCGGTCGAGACGATCTCCACGCCCGCCTCGCGCAGGCCGCGAGCGAGCTCCGGCAGGCCGGTCTTGTCGTACACGCTGATCAGCGCGCGACGCAACGGGTGCCGGTCCGTCTCGGTGACGACGGGGATCTGCGAGGTCATCGCAGCACGACCTTCCTGTCATGGACCGACCAGCCGGCCCGGACCATCCGCCCGACGTTCTCGACGAGCATCCCCCGCTCGACCTGCTTGATCCGCTCGTGCAAGCGCTGCTCGTCGTCGTCGTCGAGGACCTCGACGGCCCGCTGCGCGATGATCGGACCGGTGTCCACGCCGGTGTCGACGACGAACAACGTCGCCCCGGTGATCTTCACGCCGTGGGCCAGCGCGTCGCGGACCGCATGCATCCCCGGGAAGGCCGGCAGCAGCGCCGGGTGCGTGTTGAGCACCCGGCCGGGAAACCGGTCCAGGAACGCCGCTCCGACGAGCTTGAGGAACCCGGCGCAGACCACCAGGTCGGGCCGGAAGTCGGCGACCGCATCGGCCAGCGCGAGGTCCCAGGCACACCGATCGGGGTAGTCCTCGACCCGAACGGCGAACGTCGGGACCCCGGCCCGTACGGCCCGGGCGGCCACCGGCGTCGTGTCCCGATCGACCCCCACCGCGACCAGCCGCGCCCCGTAGGCTGGCTGAGCGCAGGCGTCGAGCAACGACTGCAGCAGCGTGCCCGAGCCCGAGGCCAGGATGACCAGCCGGGCAGGTCGGGCGTCGGGGACCGGCACGGTGGGAGACGATATCGGGTAGGCCCCGCCGCCCAGGAAGGACACCGGTGAACGACCCGTACGCCCCGCCCCCGGACTCCGGCGGTTCTCCCCGAGCCTTCCCGTCGGATGCCTCGCACCCTCCCCACGCTTCCCAGCACGACGGCGGGGGTCCGCTGCCGCCGCCGGACCCCACGGCGTTCGACAGCCGGGACCGCAGCGGGCCACCGTCCGGCTGGGGGTCAGGCGGTGGGCCGAGACCGGCGGAGCACGGCGGATGGCGGGCGGTCGGCCTGGCCGCGGTCGGCGCCCTGGGCATCCTCCTGCTGTACCCCTGGGGCTTCTTCGGGCTCGTGCTGAGCATCGCCGCCGTCGTCCTGGGCGTACGCACCCTGCGGCGCGCCTCCCGCCACCAGGGTCGCGCTCCCGGAGCGTTGCTCGCCGTGGTGGCCGGTGGGACGGTCACCCTGCTCGGCGGGATCCTGCTGGCGTTCGTCGCCGCGTTCCACACCGAGATCACGGTCTACCAGCACTGCCTGTCGGGGGCGAACACGGTCGACGCGCAGCGCGCCTGCCAGACCGCGTTGCGCGACGCGATCACCCAGAAGGTGGGCGTGCCGGCTCGGTGACCGTCCCCCGGGCCCCGGGCGACGCCCGGTGAGCCAGCACCAGGTGGGCCAGGCCGGCGGCCACCGCCGCCGACACCCCGATCTCCAGGCCGGCGGCCACCCCGACCTGCCACCCGACCGGCCCGATCGTGGCCATCCGGCCGAGCGAGCCCCCAGCCAAGACGGCGAGCACGGTCAGCCCCACGGCACCTCCCAACCCGGCCCCCAGGCCCGCAAGTCCGGCCTGCTCGAGCGTCAGGGTGGGGCTGCGCCGGGTCACCAGCACCCCAGCGACCACGCCGGCCACCAGCGGCAGCCCGAGCAGCGCGAGCGCGACGGCTGGCAGCTGGTGTCCCGTCGGGGCCAGCGCGAGGAGCGGCAGGCCAGGCAGCGCCCCGAGGTGGACGCCGTCGGCCCCCACGTGGCTGTCGACCCCGAGGGCGAAACCGGGTCCGAGGGCCACGGACGCGACGAACATCACCGCGTTGGGGGCGAGCGCCACCTGAAGCACCAGCAGCACCGCTCCGCCGACGACCCCCGGTGCCAGCCGGTGCGCCGCGCCGGCCACCGTCGGCAGGTGGCCGACCAGCAAGCCAGCCAGGAGCAGCGCGCTCCCCGCGAGCACCACCAGCACCACGGTGCCGGCCCCGACCAGCTGCGCCCGCCAGGGTCGAGGCAGGCGCGACCACCACGCGGACCCGGCGCCGGTGACCCGGGAAGCCACCGCCGTGCCGGCAGCCAGCGCGAGCGTCCCGGCCCCGAGCAGCGCCGGGCCGGGGTCCGGACGGATCGGGTCATGGCCGGACGACAGCAGCCCCGCGGTGCCCAGCACCGCCACGGCAACCACGACATGGCCGGCGACCAGGCCACCGACCAACCGGCGACCGGACCCTCGACGCGACATCCGGGCCCGCCGCGCCGCCCACCGGCCACCGGCCAGCAGCAGCCCGCCGAGCAACAGGGTCAGGCCCAACGGGGCCAGGGTCAGCCCGCCGGACGGGCCGAGGCGGAACGAGGTCCGCAGACCGGCCAGCCAGATCAGCAGCCCCGTTCGCACGGCACCCGCCGCCGACGCCGCCGGGTCGGCGGCGCTCGCCCACGCGAGCAGCGCCACCGCCGTGGTCCCCAGCACCCCGGCACCGCCTGCGGCCGCCCCGCCGAGGAGCCCAGCCAGCACCGCCGGCTGGTGGTGCTCAGCCGGCGGCGGGCCCGAGGCGGGTCGAGCGGGACGGGCGG
>JAJYSQ010000019.1 GCA_021793495.1 Actinomycetes bacterium | reverse complement strand
CGTTAGCCCGCCGACGTCACGAGCCCATGTCCGGTTCCCCCGGATTCGGCCAGGAATTGGCAAGGTGGCGCTCCTGCGGTCAGGGCCCGGCCAGGCGTCCCCCAGGAGATGGTGAAGTCCCGGCGCGGCTACCGGGTCGCGACCGCGATCAGGGTGGTGGTCATCTGCCGGACTGCGGCTCCCGTCGGGCTCGACCAGCCCAGCGCGGGGGTCCACCCCAGCGTCCCGGCGTCGAACACCCACGCACCACTCGGTGCCTGGTACAGCGTGGTCTGCGCTACCCCGGTCAGCCCGAGGCGGCGGGCGAAGCGGCTGGAGGACACGATCAGCACCGGGCTGCCCGCCGGTTGCAGGCGGGCAGCGAACCGGTGTGCGTCGACCTCTCCGGTGACCAGACCCACCAGCGCCGATCCGGGGTGCAGGCCGGTGCCGACCAGCAGCCAGGTCCCGGCCGCCGCGGTGACTCGCCACGGTGCGCTGGTCGCGACGATGCCCGCGTACTGCGCGCCCAACAGTCGCTGCGCCGGCCAGGAGGGGGGTCGCCGGGTGCAGACCAGGACCCGGTCGCCCACCCCGGACCGGGAGGGCACCAGGCTGGTCGTCCACCCCGCGACGTCCGCGCCGAGCACCAGCAGGCTCACCCCACGGTCGCGCGCGGCGACCAGCGCGTCCCGCTTGCGCGCGTCCCAGTACTCGTCGTGGCCGGCCACCAGCACCGCACGGACCCCGGCGGCCACGACGCCAGCCGCGGACACCGCCAGGTCGCTGGTCCAGCACGCCTGGTGTCCGGTCGAGGTCAGCCAGCGGGCCAGGGGAGCCTCGGAGACCAGCAGCCGGCGGGTGGCTCCGATCGAGTACGGTCGGTCGAAGGAGACCGCCGTCGCGGCTCGCGAGCCACCGGCCGTACGGGCCCCGGCGCTGTTGAAGCCGTAGAGGCTCTTGCCCTGCCCGGCCGGCCAGTTGTTGTATGCCTGGTAGGTCGTGACCGGGACGGTGACCAGCAGCCCGGTGGGCACGGTGCAGCCGACGACGAACGGCAGGATCCCCCGTCGACCGGCGGCGTCGACGAGCACCAGGTCGTGCCGGTCGCCCCCGTCGTCTGGCACGCTGGTACCACCGGGGCGTGCTGCCATGAGGAGACCCACACGCGCAGCCCGGACCCCAGGGCGTACGCCCCCGCCCGGTAGGTCCCCGCCGGGGCGCGGACCGCGACGTCGAGCACCCCGCCCGGACGCACGTCCACCCGCGTCGAGTAGGCCGCCAGCCCCCCGTCGGTGGGTTGAAGGCCCCCGATGCCGACCCGGGTGACCAACGCTCGCCACGATCCCGACAACCCCGGCACGTCGGTGGGCCCCCGCCGGGGCGCCCCCGGACGCCGGGCGGACACCGTCGGGTGTACCGGGGTGGGGTGGGACACGCGCACGGCCGCGGACGCACCCGGCGTGGCGATCACCGTGGTTGCGGACCGCGGGGGTCCGGTGGTGGCACATCCACCGATCAGGCCCGCGGCGACGATCATGGCGACCACCCGGACGGCCCGGTCCCGGTGGGTGCTCACGCCGGGTGAATCTACGAAGACGTCCCTGAGGCCGGGCTGAGCCCACCGTCGTCCGCGACGGGCGTGGCTGCGGGAACCGGGGCCGGTGCCCGCGAGACCCGCGAGCCCACCGGGTGGCCGACCAGGGCGGCCAGGCTCGGCAGCAGACCGAGCAGGGCACCGGCGTCGATCCCCGTGGTCAGCCCTGCCGAGTCCATCAGGCCGAGGAGGTCCTCGGCGGCCACGTTCCCGGCCGCACCGGGCATGAACGGGCAGCCACCGAGCCCTCCCAGAGCGGCATCGAAGTCGACCACCCCGGCTTCGTACCCCACCCACGCGTTGGCCAGGGCACGGCCGTACGTGTCGTGCAGGTGCAGGCCGATCGACACCCCGGGCGCCGCCTCGCGTACCGTGCGCACGCCCGCGGCGACCGCTGGCGGGCCGGCCGCACCGAGGGTGTCGGCCAGCGACAGCCGTTCGACGCCGGCGGCCCGTAGCCGGGTCGCGATGGCGGCGAGGGTCCCCGTCGGGGTCGGCCCGTCGACCGGGCAGAGGAACGCCGCGGCGATCGCCCCGACGAGGCGCGGGGGGTGGCGGGCTGCCGTGACGACCCGGGCCGCGTCCTCCAGCCGGCGCAGCGCCACGTCGATCGAGGCACCCGCGTTCGCCGTGCTGTGCGCCTGCGAGGCGGAGACGACCAGGCGGATCTCGTCGGCCCCCGCGTCCAGGGCACGCCGGGCCCCACCGGGGGTGAAGGCCAGCACGGACAGGCAGGTCCCGTCCCTGCGGGGCAACCGGGCCAGCACCTCGGCGGTGTCGGCGAGCTGCGGCACCCGGTCTGGCCGCACGAACGCGCCCACCTCCAGGGACCGGAAGCCGGCATCGAGCAGTCCGAGGGCCAGGTCGACCTTGCTCGCCGTGGGCACGGTGCGGGCTTCGTCCTGCAGCCCGTCGCGCAGCGTCACGTCGGTCAGCCGGATCTGCGGCGCCACCTCAGACCACCCCGGTGGCGCGCAGCTGCCCGACGCGGTCCTCGTCGTACCCGAGCAGGCCG
Organism: Actinomycetes bacterium; assembly: GCA_021793495.1. GTDB lineage: Bacteria > Actinomycetota > Actinomycetes > JAJYSQ01 > JAJYSQ01 > JAJYSQ01. The sequence continues at coordinate 7,921 of JAJYSQ010000019.1, read as the reverse complement.
CACAGCACGTCCTCGGTGTGCTCACCGAGCTCCGGGCCGGCCCATCGGTGGACGGTCGGGGCGTGCGAGAGCCGGGCCACCGGGGCGGGGAACCCCACCTCCTGCACGCAGCCCGGGCCCACCGCCACCGAGTACCGTTCGTGGGTGCCGCGGGCGGCGAAGTGTGGGTCCCCGGCCAGGTCCGTGGCATCGTAGATGGGCGTCGCCGGGACGCCGTGCTCGGCCAGCAGCGCCAGCACCCGGTCGGCGGCGAGGCTCTGTGTCCACCGCCCGACGTACCCGTCGAGCTCCTCGGCGCACCGAGCCCGCCCCACGGCATCGGCGTAGCGCGGATCCGTGGCGAGCTCGGGACGTCCCATCACCGCGGTCAGCCGGGCGAACACCGCATCGGCGTTGGCGCCGATGACCACGAACCGGCCGTCGGCGCACGGGTAGGTGTTGGACGGGGCGATCCCGGCGATGGACGTGCCGGTACGTTGCCGCACGACCCCGAACGCCTGGTACTCGGCCACCACCGAGTCCAGCAGGCTGTAGACCGCCTCGTAGAGCGCCACGTCGACGACCTGGACCTCGGGAAGGCCGGGCACACCCGTGGGCGTCCGCCCCCGACCCGTCCCCCGCTCACGGGCCAGCAGGGCCAGCACCGCACCGAGGGCGGCGTGGATGCCGGCCACGCTGTCCCCGAGACTGATCCCGACGCGGGTCGGGGGCCGGTCGGGGTAGCCGGTCAGGTAGCGAAGCCCACCGATGGCCTCGGCCACGCTGCCGAAGCCGGCCTGGTCCCGGTAGGGACCGCTCTGGCCGAAGCCGGAGACCCGGACCAGGACGAGCTCCGGGTTGACCTCGGCCAGCACCTTCGGATCCAGGCCGGCGCGTTCGAGGGCACCGGGACGGAAGCCGTCGAGCAGCACGTCGGCATGGCGTACCAGGTCCAGGAGCACCCCGCGCCCCTCGGGGTCGTGCCAGTCGAGGGTCATCGACTTCTTGTTGCGTGCCACCGAGCGCCAGAGCAGGGACGTCTCCTCCCGGTTGGTGTGCCATCGGCGCACCTCGTCCCCGGCCCCCGGCCGCTCGACCTTGATGACCTCGGCGCCGTAGGCCGCGAGGATGCGCCCGGCCGTGGGGGCGGCGATGTAGCTGGCGAGCTCCACCACCCGGATCCCGTCGAGGACCGGGCGCCGTTGCGCCGTCGGCGCACCCGCCCCGGGATCCGGGTGTGGCATCGTGGTTCTCCTTCTTGCTGTGGTCGGTCGTGGAGTGGTCGGTCGGATCCCTTGCTGTCCCCCGGGACGACCGGGCGTGCGCCGGGTTCAGTACATCGTGGCGATGTTCTTGGACGTGACGCTGAAGACGGTCTTGAGGTTTCCGCTCGGGTCGAACTGGACGACGTCGAAGGCCGAGAACACGTTGTGGTACTGGTTGAAGTCCTCGGGCCCGCTCGCCCCCTGGTAGTTGATCTTCTGACCCTTGTTCAGCAACGCCAGGCACGTGGCGTAGGTGTAGCACGCGGTTCCCGGCGGGTTGGAGACCTGGGTGACGTCCTTCACCCACACGCTCGGGACCGTCGAGTGGGCGACGTCCATCGCGAGGGCGGCGATCACCACGGCGTCATACATCGCCGGGGCGGCCGGCAGCGGCTTGTTGGTGTTCCAGACCGCCTGGTAGGAGCGCACGAACTCGTTCCATGCCGGCTGGTAGGCGATCGGTGAGGCGATGCCCGTCATGTACTTCGACGCGGCAGCCAGCCCCATCGCCTTGGCCAGCTGGATGGAGGCCCCGGTGTCCCCGGTGATGAACCGGACGTTGAGGTGCCCGAGCTGGCGAATGTTGGCGAACAGGGTGCTGGCGGTCTGCGGGTCGGCGTGGAAGAACACGCACTGCGGGTTCTTCGCGAACGCCTTGGCCACCTCGGACAGGTACGAGCTCTGCCCGGCGACGATCTGCTCGTTGTCCAGGATCGTCCCACCGTGGCCGGTGAACGCCTTCACGACCGACGGGACCTCGGCCTGGGCGTTCGCATCCGCGGTGTACATCAAGGATGCCTTGGTGCACCCGGTGTGCAACGCGTAGTAGGCCTCCGCGCTGAGCAGCGCGGAGTCCGAGGGGTAGACCCGGAAGACGTACGGGTACTGCATGTGGTCGAGCTGGGTGGTACCACCCTGCATGAGGTCGACCACCTTGGAGGCGCCGAAGTCCTGGACGACCCCTTCGATCTCCAGCGAGGATGGCCCGAAGATCACCACCGGGTTGTGCGTCATCAGCTGGCGGAACGCGGTGACCGCGTCCACCGGGTCACCGGCCGTGTCCGCCAGCGTGGTGGTCAGCTGCCGCCCCCCCAGGACGCCCCCGTTGTGGTTGACGTCCCAGATCCCGGCCTTCGTCCCGTGGTCGAACCACTGGCCCACGAAAGCCTCCTTCCCCGACATGGGGAGCAGCTCTCCGGTGGGGATCGGGCCCTTCGACGCGGAGCTGGCCCCGGCGCTGCTGCCGCACGCAGCGGCGGCGAGGGCGAGCGTGGCGACCGCCGCGGTCCAGAGGAACGTACGTCGGAGCTTCACCTGCACACCTTCCCTTCACTTGTTCTCGGGTGGACCCACCCTGGGTCCACCGACGTGCCGGACCACGAGGTCCTGCCACGCTGTGCTGTCGCGCTCTGTCTGCCTGACCGGCCTGCCTGAGGGACCCGGCCTGCCTCAGCGCACCCCGCCGTGCTCTACCGGCGCCGAGGAGTCGTGTGCCCGGTGCTCTGCCCCACCCAGGAACAGCGCCGCGAGGTCCAGGCCGGCGATCTCGGCCGCCGGACCGTCCACGCGGTTGCGCCCGGCGATCAGGACGTAGACCCGGTGGGCGTGGCGCAGCGCGCGGGCGACGTTCTGCTCCACCACGACCACCGCGGTACCGGTGTCCGCGATACGCACCACCTGGTCCCACACGACCTGCACGTACGCCGGGGACAGCCCGGCGGTCGGCTCGTCGAGCAGCAGGACCCTCGGCTCGAGCATCAATGCCCGGGCCATCCCGAGCATGTTGCGCTGGCCCCCGCTGAGCGTGCCGGCCCGTCGGTGCTCGGCGCTGGCCAGGTCCGGGAAGATCCCCAGCACCTGCCGGGCGCGCTCGGTGGCCCGCGACGGGGTCAGGTACGCCCCCATCTCCAGGTTCTCCGCCACGCTCATCGACGGGAAGACGTTGTCCACCTGGGGCACGTACCCCAGGCCGGCGCCGACCAGCCGGTGGGTCGGCAGGTCGGTCAGGTCCCGCCCCTCGAGGACGACCCGCCCGGCCATCCGCGCCACCAGCGCGAAGATCGCCTTCAGGGCGGTCGACTTGCCCGCACCGTTGGGTCCGACGACCGCGACGATCTCGCCCTCGTCGGCGCGCACGCTGACCTCGGAGACCACCGGGTTCTTGCCGTACCCGGCGGTGATCTGCTCAACGGACAGTAGGTTCATCCAGCCGCTCTCCCAGGTAGGCGCGCACAACTTCGGAGTTGCTGCGCAGGTCGGACATCACACCGGTGGCCAGCGTCCGGCCCAAGGCCATGACCACGACGTGGTCACAGATCCGTTCGACGATCTCGAGGTTGTGCTCGACCATCACCACGGTGATCCCGTTGCGGCACAACGACTCGATGTGCCCGCCGAGCAGGTCGATCAGGGCCGGGTTCACCCCGGCCATCGGCTCGTCGAGGATCAGCAGCTCCGGCTCGGACATCACCGCCCGAGCCAGCTCCACCAACCGCTTCTGCCCCCCCGAGAGGTCCCCGGCGTACATGTCCCGCTGGGCGGCCAGCCCGAACCGGTCGAGCACGTCGATCGCCCGTTCGACCAGCACCCGGTCCTCTCGACGACACAGCCGAGGGCGTAGCAACGCGTTGAACAGCGACTCCCCGGACTGCCCGCGGGCGACGACGACGAGGTTCTCCAGGACCGTCATCCGGGCGAACTCCCGGGACAGCTGGAAGGTGCGGATCAACCCCCGCCCGGCGATCCGGTGGGAGACCACACCGGTGATGTCCACACCGCCGTAGACGATCGATCCCGCGTCTGGTTTGAGGGCCCCGGCGACCAGGTTCACCACGGTCGACTTGCCTGCCCCGTTCGGCCCGATGAGCGCGGTCAGCGACCCCCGGTCGATGCTGAACGAGCACCCGTCGACGGCTCGTACCCCACCGAACGAGCGAACCACCTGGTCCAGCTGGAGAATGGGGGTGCCGCGGTCGACCGGCGTCGCCTCAGGCACCGACGACCTCCTCGTGGCGTACCCGGCGCAACACCCGGGAGGTCAGCGGGACCGCGAAGAAGTTGGTCTTCGGCTCCGGCACCAACCCTTGCGGGCGGAACCGCAGGGTGACGATCAACAAGACGCCGATGACGATGTTGCGCAGGTCCGGGATCAGGTTGGGGTTGCCCCCGATGGCCGGCAGGTAACGAGTGGCCTCGGTGAACAGCACCGCGACCAGGAACGACCCGACCACCGCCCCCAGGTTGTTGCCCCGGCCGCCGATGAGCAACAGGGCCCAGATGACGAACGTCTCCCCGGTCGACCACCCGGCCGGGGCCAGGGCAGTGATGAAGGCGATCGTCAGGGCGCCGCCGATCCCCGCATAGATGCACCCGATGACCATCGCGGTCATCCGCAGCTTGAATGCGTTCTTGCCGTACGCCTCGGCCACGTCGATGTCCTCACGTACGGCTCGCATCGCCCGTCCCAACGGGGACCGGTAGAGCCGGTTGGCGAAGAACCAGAGGATCGCCATGATGACGCCCGAGACGAGCACGAAGAACAGGACGAAGGTGTTGGCATTGAGGTTCAGCGCCCCGGTGAAGGGCTGCGGCACCCCCATCAGTCCTTCCCAGCCGTCGAACAGCCGGGTGAAGTTGCCGATCACTCCGTAGATCAGCGTCCCGGACGCCAGGGTGACGATCGCCAGGTAGTCGCTACGGAGCCGCTTGAGCGCGATCAGGCCCACGAGAGCACCCACGGCCCCAGCCCCCAGGATCCCCAGCAGCAGCGCCAGCGGGAACGACCAGCTCAGGCCGAGAACGTAGTAGATCTGCGACCCCGGCGTCTCGTGCGGCAGCGCAGCGGCCCCGTAGAGATACCCGCCCACCGCCATGAACGTGATGAAGGCGAAGTCGAGGATCCCGGCATAGCCGAACTGGATGTTCAGCCCGAAGCCGAAGATGTTGTAGATGAAGAAGTACACGACCAGGGTGGCCAGGTACACGAGGATGGGAGACACGCCTACGCCTTTCCTAGCGCGGGGATGAGGCCCTGCGGCCGGACGAGGAGGACGACCACCAGGATGAGGAATGCCACGTCGGACTTGTAGGCCGAGCCGACGTAGACCGCGGACACCTCGGTCACCACGCCGATCACCAGAGCTCCGAGCATGGCCCCGTACGTCTGACCGATGCCACCGAGGATGACCGCGGCAAAGACGACGAACAGCAGGTCGTCGCCGCTCGTGGTCTGGAAGCTGACGATGTTCAGGGCGAGCGCGATGCCGGCCGCACCGGCCAGGCAGCCACTGAGGAACCAGGTCGACATGGTCACCCGCTTGGTGTCGATGCCGCTCACCCGGGCCAGGGCCGGGTTGTCCGACATCGCCCGCATGGCCTTGCCCAGGCGGGTCCGGGTGAGCAGCAGGTGGACCCCCACCATCACCGCGGCGGCAACGCCGATGATCACCAGCTGCGCCACGGTGAACTGGAAGGGCCCCAGGTGCAGGTCCGCCCCTTGGCCGACGGCGAAACGAAAGAACCCGACCCCCCAGGCCGCCTGCATGATGTTGTCCAAGATCAGCGACAGCCCGAACGTCACGATCAGCAGGTACAGCAGGTTCCCGCCGCGCCGCACGAACGGCTCCAGGACCACCCGGTCGACCACCACCGCGACGAGGCCGCAGATCGGGATCGTGAGCGCGGCACCGAGCCAGAACGGCAGGTGCAGTGGACGGGTCAACGTCCAGGTCAGGAGCATGCCCAGGGACAGGAAGGCCCCGTAGGCAAAGTTGATGTAGTTGGTCACCCCGAACTGCAGGCTCAACCCCACGGAGCTCAGGGCCAGGATCGAGGCGGTCACCAGGCCGAAGCCCAGGCTGAGCCAGAGGATGGACATGGACGACGAGCACCTTCCTTGAGGTCACGGCGGTCAGCGGGTCGGTCGTTGTGGGCAGGACCGTACGGGGGCCGCGGTCCGCCGACCAGGCTTGCCCCCGTACCCGTCGTTGACTTCGTAACCCGGCGTTCACATCATTGACACCACCCCACGGTGGACCACCGGTGAGCCAGAGGAGACCGGGTGAGCACGGCAGGTGGTTGGCGCGGCCGGCTGTCGACCCGGATCCTGACCGTGCAGCTCGTGCTGGTCCTGGGCAGCCTCGCGGTCGGCGCGCTGCTGGCGCTGCCCGCGCTGGCCCGGGCGAACGACGACTCCTACCAGCGCCGAGCCGTCGCCATCGCCGCCAGCCTTGCCGGGCTCCCGCAGGTGGTCTCGGCGGTGCGGGTCGGAGATCCCCACGATGTCGTGCCGGTCGTGGCCGCATCCGTGCGCAGCTCGACCCAGGCGGTGTTCGTCGCGATCACCGACGCTGCCGGCGTGGACCTGGCGGACCCGCATGCGTACGCGTCGGGCACCCCGGGCGCGAGGGCCGGCGACGCCACCCTCCACGCCAGCAGGGGGGTGGAGAGCGGCCCCCACGGCAGGATCGCGTTCGCCAGCGTCCCGGTGCTCGAGCACGGCACGCCCATCGGCCTGGTCACGGTCGGGCTACCGGTGCACGGGATCGGCGTGTCCATGGTCGGGCTCGGCGGAGCGTTGCTCGTGAGCCTGGCCGGCGCGGTGGCCGTGGGGCTGGCCGCAGCCTGGGCCCTGCACCGGCGCGTCCGCCGGCAGACGTTCGGGGTCTCGCTGCGCGACCTGACCTCGATGGTCCAGGAGCGGGAGGCGATGCTGCACGGCATCCAGGAGGGCGTGCTCGGCCTGGGTCAGGACGAGCGGGTGCACTTCCTCAACGACGAGGCGGCCCGGCTGCTGCGGCTGCCTCCGGGGTCGGTGGGCCGGCGCCTGGAGGAGCTGTTCCCCCTCGGCCGGATGCGCGACGCGCTGGTCGGTCGGCTGGACGGGGTGGATCAGCCGGTGGTCGACGACACCGGGCGCGTCCTGATGGTCAGCCACATCCCGGTCCGGGTGGACGGCCGTAGCCTCGGGGCGGTCGTGACGATCCGCGACCGGACCGAGCCTGAGTCTCTGCTGCGCGAGCTCGACGACGTGATCGGCCTGACCGATGCTCTCCGAGCACAGGCCCATGAGTTCGCCAACCGGCTGCACACCTTGGCCGGGTTGATCAGCCTCGAGCACTACGACGAGGCGATGGCGTTCATCGAGGAGGTGTCGCGCCGCCGCAACGAGATGGCCGACTTCATCCTGGCCCGGATCGGGCACCCGGTCGTCGCGGCCCTGCTGCTGGCCAAGATGACGGTCGCCGAAGAACGAGGCATCGAGCTGCGGCTGAGCCCGGGCAGCCGGATCGACGGGCAGATCTCCGAGCCGGGGGATCTGGTCACGATCCTGGGCAACCTGGTCGACAACGCCTTCGACGCGATCGGGAGCACGAACGCCACCGGCTGGGTGGAGGTGCGCCTGCGGTCGGTCGGCCCGACCCTGTTCGCCGAGGTGGCCGACTCGGGGCCGGGGGTTCCGCCCGCGGCGCGCGTCCACGTGTTCACCGACGGGTACACCACGAAGGTCTCTCAGTCCGGGGCTCGTCGCGGGCTCGGGCTGGCTCTGGTCCACAAGCTGGTCAGCCGTCGCGGCGGCATCATCACGGTGGACCGCGAGATCGGGGCTACCTTCCGGTTCCGCCTCCCCGGCTACGTCACCCCACAGCATCCCGAGCATCCCGAGCATCCCGAGGCGA
>JAJYSQ010000018.1 GCA_021793495.1 Actinomycetes bacterium | reverse complement strand
TCCGATCTTCATCGCCCACAGCCTGATCGATGCGGTCGCGTTCGTCGGGTACGTGTACCTGCACGGCAAGGTGTCCTGGCTGCCGTGAACCGTCCGCCGCAGCGGGTCCGGGCCCCTCGGGTGGCTCAGGCCAGCGCCACCAGGTCGGCGTAGTCGGAGCTGTAGAGGTCCTCGGTCCCATCGGGCAGCAGCACGATGCGTTCCGGCTCGAGCGCCTCGACCGCACCCTCGTCGTGCGTCACGAGCACCACGGCCCCGGCGTACGAGCGCAACGCGGCCAGCACCTCCCGGCGGCTGGCCGGGTCCAGGTTGTTGGTCGGCTCGTCCAGCAGCAGCACGTTGGCGCTGGAGACCACCAGGGTGGCCAGCGCGAGGCGCGTCTTCTCCCCCCCGGACAGCGTCCCGGCCACCTGGTCCACGGTGTCCCCGGAGAACAGGAACGACCCCAGCACCCGGCGTGCCTCCGGCTCGGGCAGCGAGGGGGCTGCTCGTCGCAGGTTGGCCAGCACACCTGCCTGCATGTCGAGCAGGTCGTGCTCCTGGGCGTAGTACCCCAGGACCAGTCCGTGGCCGTGGACCACCTCGCCGGTGTCTGGTGGCTCCACCCCGGCCAGCATCCGCAGCAGCGTGGTCTTGCCCGCTCCGTTCAGCCCGAGCACCACGACCCGGGAGCCCCGGTCGATGGCCAGGTCGACGTCGGTGAAGACCTCCAGGGAGCCGTACGACTTGGACAGACCGGTGGCCCGCAGCGGCACCTTCCCGCACGGTGCGGGATCGGGAAAGCGCAGGTGCGCCACCCGGTCGGCAGAACGGACCTGATCCAGCCCGGCCATCAGCCGGTCGGCCCGCTTCGCCATGGACTGGGCGGCCCGGGCCTTCGTCGCCTTGGCCCGCATCCGGTCGGCCTGGGAGCGCAGCACGGTCGCCTGTCGTTCGGCGTTGGTCCGCTCTCGACGCCGACGGCGCTCGTCGGTCTCCCGGGCCTGGAGGTAGGCGCGCCACCCGAGGTTGTAGACGTCGAGCACCGCCCGGGTGGCGTCCAGGTGCGCGACCCTGTTGACCACGTGCTCGAGCAGGTCGATGTCGTGGCTGATCAGCACGAGAGCACCCTTGTAGGAGCGCAGGTAGTCGCGCAGCCACCGGACCGAGTCGGCATCCAGGTGGTTCGTGGGCTCGTCGAGCAGCAGGGTGTCGGCGTCGGAGAACAGGATGCGGGCCAGCTCCACCCGCCGGCGCTGCCCACCGGAGAGCATGCCCAGCTGCTGGGCCAGGGCCCTTTCCGGTAGGCCGAGGCTGGCTGCGATCGCCGAGGACTCGGCCTCGGCCGCGTACCCGCCGCGGGCGGCGAACAGCGTCTCGAGCCCGCCGTACCGGACCATCGCCGCGTCCGCGGTCGCCGGATCGGCGCTGGCCATCCGGCCCTCCGACTCGCGGATCCCCACCAGGATCTCGTCCAGGCCGCGAGCGGACAGGATGCGACTGCGGGCGGTGACGCTCAGGTCGGGGTCGCGCGGGTCCTGCGGAAGGTACCCGATCGCACCAGAGGCGGTGACCGTCCCAGCGGCCGGCGCGGCCTCGCCGGAGAGGATGCGGGTCAACGTGGTCTTGCCCGCGCCGTTGCGCCCCACCAGGCCGATCCGGTCGCCGGCGGCGACACGCAGCGATGTGGGGCCGAGCAGGACGCGAGCGCCCGCGGTGACCTCGAGCTCGGTTACGGTGATCATCACAAACCCTTGGACGTCGGTGCGGATGGTGGGGTGCAGCACCTGCAGGGCGCCCCCGGGGGGCCGCCCGCGCCCATCACGACGTCGTACGCACCACGACATGCTACCCCGGTGCGTCACGTGGGACGGTCCGCCACCGAGGCCAGCCGCTCGCCGTCAGCCGGGTGCGGGCAGGGCCGCGACGATCGCGGCAACCAGCTCGGCCGGCGGCAGACCGGGTGCGTCCACTCCCGTACGGTCGTACCACTGCTCGACCGCCACGAGGATCTGGCCACGGCCCGCGCCCACCCCGACCAGGCCGGCCTCCAGGCGGGTCAACGCGTCCTGCGGCAGCACGGTCACGTCCCCGTCGATGCTGACCTCGGCCAGCACCCCGTCGCGCACCACGGTCGTGATGCGCAGCAACCCGGCCGGCGCCTTGTACTCGGTGGCGTGCACCTGGACCCCGGCGTGGATCTGCACCCCGGCCACCCGCCGACCGTCGGTACGGTGGGTCCAGGACGGTGACGACATCACCTCGTCGAGCTCGCGTGCCCGGGCGAGCTCGACCGCGGTCAGCGTGCCGGGGACCATCGGCCGGCCCAAGAACCGGGAACAGGCCGCGAGGTAGCGGTCGACGACCTCGTCCCGGTCCGGCTCGACGCCGAGCTCGCGGCGCATCGTGGTCATGTAGTCGCGCAGCGCGCCGACCACCTTGTCGCGCATCTTCACCGAGGAGACCCGCAGCACCGCGGCCATCGTCTCGGTGTCGAAGTCCAGCATCAGCGACCCCACGACCAGCTCGGCCTCGCCCAGTCGCGCCGCCCCGGTGCCGCCGATCTTGCGCCCCCGGACGTGGATGTCGTTGACCGGGCGCAGCTCGGCGGGGATGCCGTACCCCTGGTAGGTCGCCACCAGCACGGCGGCGTACCGGGCGTAGCGGTCGGCGAGCATCGGCGGCAGCCGATCGTGACGGAACACCCAGTTCACGAAGACCTGCCCGGAGTCCAGGTAGACGGCCCCGCCGCCGACCTCGCGGCGGACGACCGGAAGCCCGAGGGCGGCGCACGTGCCGAGGTCCAGCTCGTCCGCGGCGCGCTGGTGGTAGCCGATGCTCACGTACGGCTCCGCCGGAGTGGTCACCAGGATCGTGTCCGGCCCGTCGACCCCCGTCGCATACCCGACCGCGTGGTAGACCGACTGGGAGCGCACGGCCGGCTGGTCGTAGAGGTACACCACCCGTACCCCCTCGCCGGGTGCGACCCTGGTCACCGGGGGCTCACCAACGCGACGTACCCGTCGGCGACGGTGACCCGGTAGACAGCGATGTCGCTGTCCGCCGGGCCGCGCACCCGCTGGCCGGTACGCACGTCGAACTGGCTGCCGTGCACCGGGCAGGTCACCACGCCGCCGACCAGCTCGCCCGGTGAGAGCCGGCCCGCGGCGTGCGGGCACACGTCGGCGACCGCGCACAGCCGGGCGTCCACCTGGTAGACCGCGACCGGGCCGACCGGGGTCTCGGCGACCGCCTGCACGAGCCCGAGCCGGCCGGCGACCTCGTCGGCCTCGACCAGCGGGAAGCGCGCCAGCCCCGCGCCCGTCCGGGTCAGCTCCCCGATCCGTGCCCGCAGCCGAGGCACGAGCGACCCCCGGTTGGTGACCAGGTCGGCTCCGGACCGGGAGGCCGCGACCCACACCTGCGGGCTCGGCGTGCCCAGGTAGCCGACGATGAACGCCTCCGGGTACCGGGCACGCCACGCCACCACGGCCTGGACCCCGGCCGAGCGGTCCAGGTCCACCACGACCGCGACCGGCGCCCACCCCGTCTGGTCGACCGTCTGGTCGACCGGCAGCCACCGCACGCCCACCTCGTCACCCAGGACGCCGAGCCGGCGCTCCACGATCGGATCGTCGGCGTCGAGGATCGCCCACCCCGGCTCGGCCATCCTCAGATGAACAGCTGGATGTCGGCCTTGACGGCCATGTCGATGAAGCTGGCCGCGCCGAGCGAGGGCTGGACCCCGTCGATGAAGTCCTGCGCGGTCAGCCCGTAGAGGTCCATCGTCATCTGGCACGGGTGGCACCGCACCCCGATGTCCATCGCCATCTCCAACAGCTCGGTGGGGCTGGCCACCTTGTAGTCCGCGGCGAGCTTCTTGATCATCGTGGTGCCCGCACCGCCAAAGTGGATCTTGCCCAGCCGCAGGTGGTCGGTGCCACCCGGGTCGACCAGGGACTCGGCTTTCTGCATCCAGTTGGATCCGGTGACCCGTCGGTCGTTGCGTTGCAGGATCCGCAGCCCCCAGAAGGTGAAGAAGATGTCCACCTCCAGCCCGGAGGCCGCGGCGGTGGTGGCCAGGATCAGGGTCGGCCAGACCCGGTCCAGGTCGCTGCTCCAGGCCACCATCGCCATGCGTTTCGGCTGCTCCTCCTCGGGCTCACCGGTCGTCGACGTTGCTGGTGCCACCGCTTCGGTCGTCATCGTGGGCTCCTGTCTCGTGGTGCGTGCCAGCAGGTCGCTGGTACGGGTGCTGACCATGGGTACGGGTACCGCCGCCTCAGACGTGGTGGGTGAGCCAGAGCACGCCCTGGACGAGCCGGAACCCCAGGTAGAGCAGGAAGATCACGGTCGATGCCACTGCCCAGCCGGGGATGCGGCGCACCCGTCCGCTCGGGGGCCCGGTGCCCTCGGGCATGCCCTGCATCTGCCTGGTCATCTCGCCTGCCTGGTCATCTCGCCTGCCTGGTCATCTCGCCTGCCTGGTCATCTCGTCTGCCTGGTCATCTCGTCTGCTCCGCGCACCGGAAGCAGGTGATCTTCCGCTCGGCGATGACCTGCCGGTAGTGCTCGAAGGCCTGGCGTCCGTCGACCAGCAGGCCGGCCTCCTGCTCCCAACGGGTGGGCCGCACACGGGCCAGCCACCCCGCTCCGTACGGATCCCGGTTGGCCACCGCGATGTCCCGGCCGAACGCCTGGGCGTTCACCGCGACCAGGACGCCGGACAGCGGGGTGGGGAACGGGCCGACCCACTTCGCGCTCTCGATCGCGGCCAGCGGGCGGTGCCGGTCCACGGTCCGTCCGACCCGGAGCCAGGTGATCTGAACCAGCCGTCCGCTCGCCGTCTGGGCCACGTCGGTCATGCCCAGCACGACCTCGTCGTCCTCACGACGCACCCACACGTCGCACGCCACGTCGTAGAGCAGGTCGTCGGGCACGATGCACCCGGCCCAGGTCTGATCGGTCATCTCGCTCACCCGCCGCAGGCGATCCCTTCACGGTCGAGGAACTCGCGGTACGCGGCGATCCCCGGCTCTCCGGTGGCCAGGTCCGCGGAGTCGCCGGCCCAGTCGGTGGCCCGGATCCGGGCGATCCACCCGGCGCCGTACGGGTCGGCGTTGATCGTCGCCGGGCTGGTCCGCAACGCCTCGTTGACCTCGACGATCTCCCCGCTCACCGGCGCGGGAACCGGCCCGACCCACTTGCCGCTCTCCACCGTGGCGGCGTTCTTGCCCTTCGCCACCATCCGGCCGGGGCTCTTCAGGGTGACCGAGATGATGGTCCGGGCGAGGTTCTGGGCGACGTCAGACAGGCCGACGGTCACCAGGTCCCCGTCGGGGCGGGCCCACACGTGGCGCTCCACCAGGTAGTAGAGGTCCTCGGGCAGCGTGCAGTGGTTCACCACGGCCACGGTCATTCTCCAGTCTGCTCGGCGGTGCGGTCCGGTGCTGCTTCGGGTTCGGTCATCTCGTGCTCGGCGACCAGGTGGTGGACGAGCATGTCGAACGCCACCATCCGGATCTCGGGTTCGAACTCCGCGACGAACGTGGGGTCCCGGGCAGCTTTCTTGACCCGTTGGTCGTACTGGGCTCCACACCTCGGGCAGGTGATCTCGTACCGGAGAGTCCCCTCGACCTGCCGGGTGCGTACCTGCTCGGGATGCTCGCCAGCCAGGTGCGTCTGCAACGCTCGGGGCCTGGCGGAGAACGCGCACCACGGGCAGCCCACGGTGGACGTGGCCGCGCTCACCGGTGCACCGCCCCGGTGCGGGGGCCGGTCCCGGCACCGGCCGCCACCCGCACCCCCCCGACCAGGTGATCCACCAGCTCGACCAGGGCCCGTCCGGCCGCGCTCGCCCCGACCCGGTCTCCCACCGGGACGTGCACGACCAGCCCGGCCGTCGCCAGCTCACCGACCTGGCGCCACACCGCCAGGCGTTCGGTGCCGAGCGTCGCGGCCAGCGCACCGGTCGTGGTGTCCGCGGCCACCAGCATGCCGAGGATGCGGTACGCCTGCGGGTCGGCGCCGACCCGCAGGGCGCGCAGCACCGCGTCGAGGGCGACCCCGGGGGTGCCGGGGTTCTCGGGCACGACCCGGGCACCCACGCCCTCCTCGCCGACGAAGCCGTCGTACCGGCGCATGGCACCGGCCACGTCCCGGACCCGCCGCCCGAGACCGTCGGCCAGGGTGGTGACCGCATCGCTGGTCACGTCAGCACGTCCATCGCGCCTACCGAGGGGGCCGGGCGGACCAGCGCCTCGTCGACCAGCCGGGTGATGTCCAGCACCGTGAGGGTCGCGTCGTTGCCCGTGGTCTTCGCGGCGTCGGAGTACATCGTCATGTCCTTGGGGCAGGACACCACGAAGTACCCGACGTCCAGGAGGGCCGCCTCCCGGATGCGGTTCTCGCTGGGGCGCTCGGTGAGCATCGAGTCGTCCATCCAGATCCGGCCGCCGCCGGCCCCGCAGCAGAAGGTGTTGGCCCGGTTGCGCGGCATCTCCACCAGCTCGCACCCCAGTGCGGTGAGGATCCTCCGGGGTGCCTGGACCACCTCGTTGTACCGGGCCAGGTAGCACGGATCGTGGTAGGTGACCGTGCGGCCCAGGGGGCGTACCGGCAGGGCCCCGGTGTCGAGCAGGTGGGCCAGCAGCTCCGTGTAGTGCCAGACCGTGTAGCTGGCCCCGCGTGCCGGGTACTCGTTGCGCAACGTGTTCAGCGTGTGCGGGTCGGTGGTGAAGATCTCCTGGAACCCGGCGGCGGCCAGGGCGGCGATGTTGTGCTCGGCGAGCATCTCGTACAACCCTTCCTCGCCGGCTCGTCGCACGTCGTTGCCGGAGTTCCACTCGTCCTCGTAGAGGATGCCGAAGCTCACCCCCGCGTCGTGCAGCAGCCGGGCCAGCAGTCGGGAGTTCTCCTGCAGCCGGTCGTCGAAGGAGGCGTAGTCCCCCACGTACCACAGGTAGGTCACCGGCTCCTTGCGGGCATCGGTGACGGTGAAGTCCAGCCCCTTGGTCCACCGGGCCCGCATCCGTGCGGACTTGCCGAACGAGTTGCCCTGGGTGGCCAGGTTCTTCATCGCCGTCTGCAGGGTCGGGTCCATCTGCCCCTCCTCCACCAGGGACCGGCGCAGCTCCACGATCAGCGGGACGTGCTCGACGCCGACCGGGCAGATGTCCACGCACGCCATGCAGGTCGTGCAGGCCCACAGGGTCGCCGCGGGGATCACGCCCCCGGCGATCGGCACCTCACCGGCCGGGGCGAGCGGGCCGGTGGCGTCGGGGCGGGACTCGCGGTCCAGCAGGGTGATCCCGTGCTCGGCGGTGTCCACCCACTGCCGCAGGTCGAGGATGAGGTCGCGCGGGGACAGCGGAGCCCCTGCCGTGCGCGCCGGGCAGACGTCGTGGCACCGTCCGCACTT
Organism: Actinomycetes bacterium; assembly: GCA_021793495.1. Classification (GTDB taxonomy): domain Bacteria; phylum Actinomycetota; class Actinomycetes; order JAJYSQ01; family JAJYSQ01; genus JAJYSQ01. The sequence goes on along the minus strand of JAJYSQ010000018.1, from coordinate 3,115 downwards.
GGTGCACGCGTCCAGGTCCAGCAGCTCCTTCCAGGTGAAGTCCGAGATCTGCTGGTAACCGGCGTGGTCGGCACCGGGCACCGGGCCGGGCAGGTCGCGGGTCGCCCGCCGGTCAGAGGCGAGCAGGTTCACGCCGTCGACCAGGATGTGCATCGCCTTGGAGTACGGGATGTACGCCACGAACGCCAGCGCCAGGGCGGCGTGCACCCACCACAGGTACGTGTGCACCGTGGCGGCCGCGGCCGGGGTCATCCCGAGGCCGGAGTAGATCTCCGCGACGGTGCGTCCGAAGGGGGTCAGGGCGGTGAACCACGGGTCGCCCTGGCTGAGGATGCGGGCCCCGGTCAGCAGGTACGCGGTGACCAGGATCGCGATCAACAATCCGAGGAACACCCAGTCCCCCGCCACGTACCGTCCCCGCGAGTACCCCTGGTCGGGATTCTGCGCCCGGCCGTACCCGAGCTTGAACGGCCGGCGGATCCCGCGGCGCACCGCCATGGAGACCAGGGCCACCAGGAAGGCGAAGCCGAAGGTGTCGACGGTGAGGGAGTACACGACGAAGAACGGTCCGTGGAAGAAGCTGTCGGTGTGCCCGAACAGCGCGTTGCTGACCGGGCCGACGATGTCGTGGTCGATGGTGAGGATCACGGTGGCCACGAACGCGACGATGAACCCCCAGAAGATGAAGAAGTGCGCGATGCCGGCCGAGGTGTCCCGGCGGGCGATCGTCGAGCTGGCCGCGAGCGTGCCGACCGTACGGGTGTCCCGCCGGCCGGCGGGTCCGACATCCGCCTTTCCGCGCACCGCCCGCCAGAACGTCGCCCCCCGGCCGGCGGGACGTCCCTGCCGGTACTTGTCCACCCGGCGGTACCAGCCGTAGAGGAACACCAGGATCACTGCGGTGGACACGACGTAGAACAGGGACTTGCCCGCCAGGTCGATGCCCTGGAAGACCGTCCGGGTCACCTCCAGGGCCACCGCGCCCGGGTGCTCGGGCACCGCTCACCCACCCAGTCGGCCGGTCAGCGCCGGGAGCAGCTCGAACAGGTCGGTCGTGGTGCCGTAGTGGGCGACGTCGAAGATCGGCGCGTTCTCGTCGGTGTTGCACGCGATGATCAGCTCGGAGTCACGCATCCCCTCGAGGTGCTCGGGTGCCCCGGAGATGCCGAAGGCCAGGTAGGCCCGCGGCGTGACCGTCAACCCCGACTTGCCCACCTGACGGCTCTTCGGCATCCACCCGGCGTCGACCACCGGACGCGAGGAGGAGACCGTGGCCCCGAGGTAGTCGGCCATCTCCTGGGCCAGCTCGATGTTGTCCGCCGATCCGACCCCGCGGCCGACGGAGACCAGCATCGGTGCGGCAGTGATGTCCACGTCCCCACCCTCGGGGGTGACCAGCCGCTCCAGCCGCATCCGCAGCGACCCCAGGCTCCCCGGTGCGTCCACCGTCACCAGCTCCGGCTCACCGGCGACGCGGCCGAGGGCGGCCGGGAAGGATCCGGGGACCACGGTGACCACGCCGCGCTCGGCGGCCATCCCCACCTCGGCGAGGATCTTCCCTCCGAGGATCTGAGCGGTGGCCACCGCGGTGGTCCCCTCCGTCTGCAGCCCGACGACGTACGCGACCAGCTCGGCGTCCCAGGCCACCGCCAGGGCGGCGCCCAGGTCCAGCCCGACGGTGGAGTTGGCCAGCATCAGCAGCCGTGGGGACCGGGTGACCAGCAGCTCGGCCAGGGTGTTCTCGTACGCCTCCGGCAGGTAGGTGGCCAGCCCCGGGTGCTCCACCCGGACCACCGTGTCCGCCCCGCCGAGACCGGTGCCGACCTCGCCCGGGCCGAGGACGACGGCCTCGACCGCCCCGCCCCAGGCCGTGGCCAGCTCTCGTGCCTTGCCGATCAGCTCGACGGTGGCGTCGGTGACCCCGCCGGCCTCGGCCTCGACCAGAACCATCACGTTGCTGCTCATCCCACTACCCCTTCACCAGTCCACGCGACCTGAGCAGGTCGACGATCTGTCCGGCCACCTCGTCCGCGCTGCCCGTGAGCATCTGTGCGTGGCTGGTCTTCTCCGGTGCGTGCATCCGCCGCACCGCGAGGCCGGACGCCCCGGTGGCCGAGCCGGGAGCCAGGCCGGGGTCGACCTGCTCGATCCCACCGGCGGCCATGACCTGGCGGATCCGGCTGATCGGGGCGTACCGGGGAGCCTGGCGGGCAGCTTGCAGCCCGATGACCGCGGGCAGGTCCACGACCAGCTCGGCGGCGCGTCCGCCGGCGAACTCCTGACGCACCCGCACGGCCGGCGGCTCCGGTGGGTCGGTGACCAGCGCCACCGAGACGACCACCGAGACGTGCGGGTGGCCGAGCAGCGCGCCGAGCGTGGCCGGCAGCTGGCCGTCCAGGTCGTCGGGGGCCTGCACCCCGGTGATCACCAGGTCGGCCGGGTGGTCCCGCAGGTAGCCGGCGACCGCTCGGGCCCGGGTCGCGGTGTCGGGGACCTCGCCGGCGCCGGTCAGCCGCACCGCCCGGTCGGCGCCCTTGGCGATCGCCGTGTACAACGACGCGTCGATGTCCGGGTCGGAGCCCAACCCGAGCGCGACCACCTCGGCGCCGGTGGCCTCCTTGACCAGCAGCGCTTCCTCCAACGCCTGGTCGTCCCACTCGTTGAGCACGAACTTCAGGTACTCACGGTCGATCCCGGTCCCGTCGGCGGTGATCTCGATCTCCTCGACCAGGTCGGGTACTGCCTTCATCGGTACGACGATGCGCACGTCGTCTCCCCTCGCGGTGTCGGGTGTGGTGGGGGCTGTCGGTACTCGCGTTCCACTGACTCGGACATCAGCTGCCGGGCAGCGGGGCCAGGCCCATCGCCGCAGCCATCAGCTCGACGATGTCGTAGACCTTCAGCCCCGGGTTCCCGGTGGACTTGGCCGCATCCTCGAAGCGGGACACCTCGTACGGGCAGCAGACCGCCAGGACGTCGGCTCCGCTGGCCACGGCCTCGCGCACCCGGCGCTCGGACAGCCGCTCGCTGACGTGGTCGGAGCTGAACCCGTCCAGCCACATGCCACCGCCACCCCCACCGCAGCAGTACGCGTTCTCCCGGCACCGGCCCATCT
>JAJYSQ010000017.1 GCA_021793495.1 Actinomycetes bacterium | reverse complement strand
GTGAATGGTCATTCCCAATACCCCCACCGTGACCGGTGCTGGGGTCGGCCCAGGGTAGCCTGCCGACGCGTCGCGGAGCCGGTGTCTGCCCAGGCCAACCGGTACGCACCCTCGCCCTGTCGCTCACTGGTCCGGCCGCAGCAGCGCCACGCACTCCACATGGTGGGTCTGCGGGAACGCGTCCCAGGCACGCAGCCCGGCGAGGTGGTACCCGCGTCGACCCAAGGTGGCCACGTCCCGGGCCAGCGCGACCGGGTCGCAGGCGACGTAGGCCACCACCCGTGGGGCCCGATCAGCGACGGCCTCGGCCACCCGTCGCCCGGCCCCAGCCCGCGGCGGGTCGAGCACCACGATGTCCACCGGCTCGGCCGCCGGTCCGGTGGGCCGGGCCAGGACCCCCTCGACCCGCCCGGTCACCAGGACGACCTGAGGCAGGTCGTGCAGGTTGCGACGGGCGTCGGCAACGGCCTGCTGGTCCGACTCGACGGCCACCACCTGGCCCTCAGGTCCCAGGTGCTCGCCCAGCGCTCCGGCGAACAGCCCCACCCCGCTGTAGAGGTCTAGCGCCCGCTGGCCGGCCTGCGGATCGGTGAGCTCGAGGATGGCGTCGACGAGCGTGCCGGCAGCCTGGGGGTGGACCTGCCAGAAACCGGACCCGGAGACCCGCCAGGTCCGTCCCCCCGCCCGTTCGCGCACCCAGCCCCGCTCGCGCACCCAGCCTTGGTCGCGCACCCGACGGTCTCCGCCCGGTGCGACCACGATCAGCGACGTCCCTGGATCCAGTGCCGGGGCCGGCTCGGATCGTCCGACCGCATCGCCGGGAGACAGGACGACCAGCCGCTCTCCGTCCGCCGAGACCACGGCCTCGACGCTGCTCCCGGCCGGCCACCGTCGGGAAGACAACCCCATGCCGGTGATCCGAGAGTCGGCCAGCAGGCACTCGTCGAGGGCCACCACCCGCTGGGAGCGGTGGGCGTGCAGCCCGAGCCGACCGGTGGGGTCCGAGGCGAACCCCACCCGAGTTCGCCAGCCCAGCCCGTCCACCGGACCGTCGAGAGCGCGTACCTCGACCTCGACGTCGAGCCCCGCGAAGCGGCGCATGGCCTCGGTGACCACGGCGGCCTTCAGACCCCGGGCAGCCGCGGGCGAGGCATGCTGCCAGTCGCACCCACCGCACCCTGCGGGGCCGGCGTACCGGCAGGGCGCGACGACCCGGTCGGGCGAGGCTCGTACGACCTCGACGGCGTCGGCCCGCAGGAACCGCGCCCCTGGGGCTCCCTCCGTCACCCGCGCGCGGACCCGCTCTCCCGGCAGGGTGTGGCGGACAAAGACGACCTGTCCGTCCCATCGCGCCACACAGTGTCCTCCGTGAGCCACCGGGCCGACCTCGAGCTCCACGAGGCCGTCCGGCGGCTGCTCGTCCGGCACGTACGAGGCCTGTCCCACCTGCCGGTGCGCACGATGCTCCACGGCCCCAGGCTAGGGGGGACCAGCGGCCGTGTACCGTTCCGCATCGAGCACTGCCGGGGTGCGAGCCGGCTGGGAAGACGGACAGCGGAAGGACGTGCGCCCACCGTGCACTTCGTCATCATGGGGTGCGGCCGCGTGGGAGCGGCCCTGGCCCACAGCCTGGAGGACCGCGGCCACTCGGTGGCCGTGATCGACCGGCTCCCCGAGTCGTTCCGTCGTCTGGGCCCAGGGTTCGGTGGCCATCGTGTCGCCGGCGAGGGGTTCGACCGGGACACGCTGCGCGAAGCCGGCATCGACAAGGCCGATGCCTTCGCCGCGGTCAGCAACGGGGACAACTCGAACATCCTTGCCGCGAGGGTAGCCCGGGAGACGTTCGGCGTCGGCATCGTGGTCGCCCGGATCTACGACCCCCGCCGCGCGGAGGTGTACCAGCGGCTCGGGATCCCGACGGTGGCGACGGTGCGCTGGACTGCTGACCAGATGATGCGCCGGCTGCTGCCGGAGGCCATCAGCGACGACTGGCGCGATCCGTCCGGCACCGTCTGCCTCGCCGAGATGCCCGCTCACCCGGGGTGGATCGGACACCGGGTGCGACGCCTCGAAGACTCCTCGGGAGCCAGGGTCACGTTCATCACCCGCATGGGCGAAGGGCTGATCCCAGGCTCGGACACCGTGGTTCAGGAGGGCGACGTGCTGCACGTCGCGATGCGGGTCGAGCAGGGCGCCTCCGTGCGCGCGGTGTTCACCACCGACCCCCAGGCCCCGCACGAGTGATCGGAGCGTCGCCCACCGCCGTCCCGCGGCCCCTGGTCGGACCCCGACTGCTCGCCCTGCCCCTGGTACCCCTCGTACGAAGGAGACCCCATGCGCATCGCCATCGCCGGTGCCGGCAGCGTCGGCCGGTCGATCGCCCAAGAGCTGCTGGACAACGGCCACGAGGTCCTGCTGATCGACAAGACACCGGGGGCGGTCCGGATCGACTCCGTGCCCAACGCCGAGTGGATCCAGGCCGACGCGTGCGAGATCACCTCGCTGGAGGAGGCGGGGCTGGCCCAGTGCAACGTCGTCGTCGCGGCCACCGGGGACGACAAGGCCAACCTCGTCGTGTCGCTGCTGGCCAAGACCGAGTACGGGGTGCCCAAGACGGTCGCCCGGGTGAACAACCCGCGCAACGAGTGGATGTTCGACGAAGCCTGGGGTGTCGACGTCGCGGTCTCCACCCCTCGGTTGATGACGGCGCTGATCGAGGAGGCGGTCAGCGTCGGGGACCTGGTGCGGATCTTCACGTTCCAGCAGGGCCACGTCAACCTCGTCGAGATCACGTTGCCCTCGGACTCACCGATGGTCGGTGATCGGGTGGCCGACGTGCCCTGGCCCGAGGGGTGCGTGCTGGTGGCCATCATCCGCGAGGGACGGCCGTTCGCCCCGACCGCTGATGATCCGCTGGAGACCGGGGACGAGCTGCTGATCGTGGCACCGGCCGAGCTGGAAGACGTGCTGGAGGACCTGTTGTCCCACAGCCGCTGAACGGGGCTGGCCGGGCCGGTCACCTCAGGCCGGGGGCGTTCCCGTCGACGGCAACCGCCGCAGCAGTCCGTAGGTCAGCCACGCCCCGAGGACGAAGACCGGAACGCCCAGGGCAACGCGTGATACGCCGAGCCACAGGACCGCTCCCGACAGGTACAGCGGGACGCCGACCGCCAACCGCAGGGCGTACACCCCAGCCCAGACCCAGGTGGCCGCGGTGTAGGCGCGGCGGCGAACCGGGTCCTGGCGCCACCGAACCCCCTCCCCCAGCAGCGGGCCGAGCACCAGTCCGAGCAGCGGCCAGCCGAGCAGCGCCGACAGCGCGTACGCCGCAGCGTAGCCGCCGTTGAGCAGCAGACCAGGCAGGTAGTACGCCTGAGCACTGCCGGTCCGCAGTGCGACGAGAGCGGCCACCACCACACCGACCAGCCCGACGCCCGCGTGCCGAAGGGTGTCGCGCCGGACCAGCCGAGCAACGGCCAGCAGGACGCCCAGCACCACGGCAGCGGTCACCGCGGTGCTCACGACCCGGGTCAGCGAGAAGATCAGTGCGAAAGCGACCCCGGGGAGCCCGGCCTCGACCACTCCGCGCACCCCACCCAACGCACCTGCCAGGGCGCTGACCGCGGTCGGACCGTGGCCAGCCGACAGAACACCGGCCGGCACCGGGGACGGCGTGCTGGCCATGGGTGCCGGCTCGTGCTGCATCCCACGATGGTAGGGCAGGCGCCGCGAGGAAACCGGCGCCGAAGGGAGCGCACGGGACGAGCGAACCCGGCCCTGGTCCAGGCGGGCTCAGCGGATCTCGGTGATCTCCGGGCCGCGGGTGAACGGATCCAGCGGCGGCCGTTCCTGGGTCGTGGACCCGGCCACGCCCTCGCCGGCCACGCCCTCGCCGGCCACGCCCTCGCCGGCCAGACCCTCACCGGCCAGGACGGGCGGGTGCAACAGGATCGGCTCCCGAGGGGCCATGGCTTGCGCGCCGCGGACCACGACCACGTTGCGAAACACCTGCTCCAGCAGCGCTGCGGCTTGGGCGTCGACCGTGGCCCGCCCGGTGATCACCCCGCGCAGGAACCAGCGGGGACCGTCGACCCCGAGGAAGCGCACCGGTGCACCGGCCGTCGTGCCGTCCGGCTGGACCACCGGGACCACGGCCTGCAGCTCCGTACCGATCGATCCCTGGACCTCGAGGACCTGACCACCCTGGGTGACGATCTCCTCAGCGATCTCGGCGCGGATCTCGGGCCAGATACCCGACTTGCGCGGGGCGGCGTACGGCTGCAGCTGCAGCCAGCTGTCAGCGACCACGATCGTCGCGGCCACCACTGCCTGGGTCGCCTCGTCGACCTGCATGGCCAGCTGCATGGACTCGACACCCGGCAGCCAGATGCCACCCAGGTCGATCCGGCCCTGGGACGGGTCATCGACCTCTGCCAGGTCCCAGGGTCCCAGCGATCGCGAGCCCGGTGCGGGTTCGAGCGGTGCACCGGCGTCCGCCGCCTCCGGGGTGGCGTCGCCCCGGGCACCGTCCCCGGAGGCCTCGCCAGCATCGGTCGACGCCTGGTTCTCCTGATCAGAGAGCGTCTCGGCCACGGTGCCCGGGTCCAAGCCTGCTGCCTCGCCATCAGCGCCCGTCTCGCCGGTGGCGGGGTCGAGACCCGTCGTCGAGGACGAAGGGTCGGCCTTGCGCCGTCGGAAGATCACGTCACTCCTCTGCTCTGGCGTCGGCTGCGAGGCCCGGGACGGGGGTCCCGGCATACCCACCGGACGACCCGAACCCCGCTGCGCCCCGAACGGACCCGGGGAGCGCAGCGACCTCGTGGAACACGCTCAGGCCGACCCTCTGGATGACCAGCTGCGCGATCCGGTCGCCGCGACTCAGCACGACGGGCTCGTGCGGATCGAGGTTGACCACGACGACCATGACCTCACCACGGTAACCCGCGTCCACGACCCCGGGGGAGTTGACCAGTCCGAGCCCGTGACGGGCGGCCAACCCGGACCGGGCGTGGACGAAGCCCGCATACCCCTCCGGCAGTGCCAGGGCGATCCCGGTAGGCAGCACGGCCCGCTCGCCCGGGCCCAGACGCACGTCGATGGTCGTGACCAGGTCCACGCCGGCATCCCCCGGGTGAGCCGGCACGGGCACAGGCACGTCGGGGTCCAGCCGCTGGACGAGCACATCGACGTGGTTCGGCGCTCCCGTGGCATCCACGAGGGGCGACCCTACCGTCGCCCAACGATCCTGCGGTCCGTCACCAGCGGCAGGCTCGACCTCCGAGCGCATGCCTGCGGATTCGCGGGCACCGGGTCACGGGCTCAGGTCGAAGACCCGAGCCGCGACGAGCACCGAAGGCAGCACCTCGGCCTGGGTCACCTCGTGGGACCGGCCGTGGGCACGAAAATGCTCCAGCCCGACCGTCACGAACAGCCCATGAGCCCGTACGGCCACCGGCCCGTCCTCGGCGCCCAGCCGGCCGGTTGCGGCGACGTACACCTTGCGCCCGGCCACCCCCTCGCAGCGCGCCAGGATCAGCAGGCGAGAGCCGACCGGGACGGGACAGACGAAGTCCGTCTCCAGCCGACCGGTAACCGCTGGGCTCCTCAGCAACCAGGCCACCGCACCCATCGCCTCGTCGAAGGCCGCGGCCAGCAGACCACCGTGGGCCAGCCCAGGGGCGCCCTGATGGTCCGGGGTGACGGTGAACTCGGCACGCACGCTGATCCCCTCACCGGCCACCATCGTGAGGTTCAACCCGGTCGGGTGGGCGGGACCGCAACCGAAGCACCGGTCGTAGTGCGAGGGCAGCACGCTGCCCGGAGCAGGCGCGTCCGGGTGCCGCTCGGGGACGACCGCATCGGGGGGTGGCACGGTGGGTGAACGACCGGTGCCGGGCGCCGCGCTGCGCAGCGTCTCATCCCTGTTGGTGCGTTCCGAGTCGGCCACGGCTTCACCCTAACCGGGGGGCACCGCCGGGGTGTGCCAGGCTGGTGCCATGACGCAGGCCAGGACCGCCGCACTCCCCCGCCTGGAACCCGGGGGGTCGACCTACCGCGAGCGCGTCTGGGCCCCGCTGTGGATGTGGGTCTTCACGCTGGGCATGGCGATCAGCATGCTGCTGGCGTTCGGCGCGGCGACCAGCCCCACGATCGGGGTAGCGACCGGCGTGGCCACCGGTGCGCTGATGGGGTACGGGCTGCTGTCCATGTCCACGACCGTGACCATCTGCCATGGTGAGCTGTGCACGGGGCGGGCCCACATCCCGGTGGGGCTGCTGTCCCGGCCGGTGGTCTTGGACCCCCAGCAGACCGCCGTCATCCGTGGGCCGGGAATCCGGGTCGACGCCTTCCACGCCATGCACGGCTGGGTATCGACCGCGATCCGGTGCGACGTGCTCGACCTCGCCGACCCGACTCCGTACTGGGTGGTATCGACCCGACGTCCGGCACAGCTCGCGGCGGCGCTGCGTGCAGCACAGACCCAGGCGCTCCTGGAGACGACCGATTCCGACGTCCCGGCAGGAGATGGCTCATGAGCAGACCACGGGCAACCCACGGTGGCCGTCGCGACCCTGTCGGATCAGGTGGCGGGTCCCGGTTGGCGTGGCGGGTGGTGGCCGGGCTCACCGCCTTCGCGGCCGCACGGCTGTCCGGCCGTGCGGCCGCGCTCGTCTGGCGGTTCGTCACCGGACGGCGTCCCCCGACGAGAGCGGACAACCCGGACCTGAGGCTCGGCGAGACCATCGGCTGGACGGCGCTGAGTGCCACCGCCCTGGCCGTGGCCCGGACCCTCGCGCGCCGCAAGGCTGCCGGGTACTGGCGACGGTCCACCGGCAACCTGCCCCCGGGAGTCGCTACCCCGTCGGACCGCGACGCGCGCTGATCCCCAGGTCATGCACGGGCTGCGCGTCATGCGGCGCAGTCCGTGCACACCTTCTCCCCCGCCTTCTCGTACGCCAGCTGGCTGCGGTGGTGGACCAGGAAGCACCGCGAGCACATGAACTCGTCGGCCTGCTTGGGCAGGACCCGGACCGAGAGCTCCTCGTTGGACAGGTCAGCGCCCGGAAGCTCGAAGCTCTCGGCCAGCTCCGCCTCGTCGCCGTCGACCACACCCGAGTTCTTGTCGACCCGCCGGGCCTTGAGCTCTTCGATGCTGTCCTCGCCCAGATCCTCCTCGGTCTTCCGGGGCGTGTCGTAATCGGTTGCCATCAGAATCGTCCTCGAGGTCGTGTCCGCCAGTAAGGGTCGAGCGCGGGCGCTGGTGGCCCGGGTTCCCCCGTCCCACCCTCACCTGCCCCGTCGACAGCGCCACTAACACCGGGTGCCGTCGGTTTGTGCCCGAGTTCGGGCGCGCAGATTGTGCCCTACCCGGACCCGTGGGCGCACACCGGCCGCGCGGTTGGCGTCCGCGTGTCGACCTGCGACGCGCCCGTACCGGCCTGCTCTGGCCATGGTCGGGGTCATCCAGCCAGGTCAGGGTGCGTCCGGGCCGGGGGCCGTGCCCAGGCGGACCAACAGCTCGGCGAGCTGTTCGTACAGCCCGAGGGGTGCGGCGAGCACCATGGCCTGCCCCGGAGGTCCACCATGAAGATCTCCGACCCGGCCACCGGCCTCGCTCACCACCAGAGCGCCGGCGCCGTGGTCCCACGGCTGCAGCCCCCGCTCGTAGTAGGCGTCCACCCACCCGGCGGCCACCGCGCACAGGTCGACCGAGGCCGCGCCCGCGCGGCGGATGTCGCGAACCACCGGCAGCACCCCGGCAAGCACCCGCGCCTGCTCGGCTCGGTCCTCGGTGCGGTACCCGAACCCGGTGGCGACCAAGGCCTGGTCCAGGCGGGCCACGGGGCGTCGCTGCAGCCGGTGCTCGTCCAGGTAGGCTCCGCCGCCGAGCACGGCGGTGAACGTGTGGCCGGCACCCGGGATGTGCACCACGCCGGCGACGGTCCGACCGCCTGACTGCGCGGCGATGCTCACCGCCCAGGGCACGAGCCCGTACAGGTAGTTGACCGTGCCATCCAGTGGGTCGACCACCCAGGTCACCGCGGTGTGCCCAGCCAGGGCTCCGCCCTCCTCGCCCAGCACCGCATCCCCGGGCCGCTCTGCCAGGATCGTGTCGATGATCAGCCGCTCGGATCGTCGGTCCATCTCGGTGACCACGTCGGTCGGGCTGGACTTCGTCCCCGCCGCCACGAGCCCGGCTGGGCGCTCGTCGAGCAGGACCGCCCCGGCCAGCCGTGCCGCCCGGATGGCGAGGTCGAGCAGGGCACGTGGGGACTGGTCCTCGGCCACCGGCTACTCCGCCTGGCAGCAGGTCGGACGCGGGCCCCGCGGGTTGGGACAGCACCCAGCCGGGCAGGCGTCGTGGCTCGGCCCGAGACGCCCGAGGGCCACCCGGTCGACCGTTCGTCCACGCTGGACCGCAGCCCTTTCCTGCACCAGCCCCCGGATCATCGCGATGAACCGGGGGTCGCTGCCAGCGGTCCCGGCCCGCGCCACCGGCAGGCCCAGCATCGCCGCCCGCTCGGTGGCCTCGACGTCCAGGTCGTACCGGACCTCGATGTGGTCGGAGACGAAGCCGATCGGCACCATCACCACCCCCGGGCACCCGTCGGCCGCCAACATCGCCAAGTGGTCGCCGATGTCCGGTTCCAGCCACGCCTGGGTGGGCGGGCCGGATCGGGACTGGAAGACCAAGGCCCACGCGTGGACCACCCCGGTCCGCCGAGCAACCTCATCGGCCACCAGCCGCGCTGCCTCCTGGTGCTGGGCGATGTACGCCCCTCCGGCGGGACCTGACGCCTCGGCCTGGGTCAGCGGGATCGAGTGGGTGGTGAAGGCCAGCCGCGCCCCGCCTCGTACATGGACCGGCAGACGGTCGAGCGCCGCGAGCACGTTGTCCACCAGGGGTTCGAGGAAGCCCGGGTGGTTGAAGTAGTGCCGCAGCTTGTCCAGCCGGGGAGCCCGGGCACCGAGCGGGGCAACGGCGTCGGCGAGGTTCTCCCGGTACTGCCGACACCCCGAGTACGAGGAGTAGGCACTGGTCACGAAGGCCACCGCCCGGCGTACCCCGTCGTCGGCCATCCGGGCCAAGGTCTGGTCCAGGGATGGCTCCCCGTTGCGGTTCCCCCAGTAGATCGGCAGGTCGATGTCGTGCGCGACGAACTCGTCGCGCAGCGCCTCGATCATCGTCCGGCACGCAGCGTTGATCGGGCTGACCCCGCCGAAGAAGTCGTAGTGCTCGGCCACGTCCGCCAGCCGGTCGGGCGGGATGCCCCGCCCTCGGGTCACGTTCTCCAGGAACGGCATCACCTGCTCGGGAGCCTCCGGCCCGCCGAAGGAGACCAGCAGGAAGGCGTCGTAGGCGGATCGTGGATCGGGCAGGCCGGACGGTTCCGGTGCGGGGGTGCTCACCCCTCGATCCTGCCAAGTCCCTCGCCGGGTGTCGCACCGGGTCCGGAGCAGACCCAGATCCGGTAACCTACGATCGGAATCGGGACCCTTACCGGTCGACGCCGGGGAGCCTGACCTGGCGGTGAGAGGACCTCATGCTCCGCCCGTACCGCGAGGTGCTCTCACTTCCGGGAGCGTTCGCCTTCAGCTCGGCGGCCTTCCTGGCGCGGCTGCCGATCTCCATGCTGAGCATCGGGTTCGTCCTGCTGGTCGTCGGCTCCGGGGGCTCCTACGGGCTGGCCGGGGCGGTCACCGCCACCTTCGGGTTGGTCGCAGCGGTGGCCGCCCCGCAGCTGGCCCGGCTGGTCGACCGGTACGGCCAGGCCCGGGTGCTCCGCCGAGCACTCGGCGTCCAGGTCGCGGGTATCCTCGGGCTGGTCCTCCTGGTACGACACCACTGCCCGCTGTGGGCCACGTTCGCGACCGCCGTGGTGGCTGGCCTGGCCACGGTGCAGATCGGGGCGTTGGTCCGGGCTCGCTGGGCGGTGCTGGTCCGTGGATCGCAGCTGCACGCGGCGTACTCCCTGGAGTCCTCGCTCGACGAGCTGATCTTCATCATCGGTCCTGTCCTGGTCACCGTCCTGGCGGTCCGGGTCAACCCCGCGCTGGGCCCCGTCGTGGCCGCCGGCGCACTGGCCACCGGGGGGCTGCTGCTGGCCGCGCAGCGTCGGACACAACCGGCCCCCGCTCCGCGGGCGCCGACCCACCGCACCGACCAGCGGCCCCGCCCGGTGCTCGCGGTGCCGGGGATTCTCGTCCTGGCCATCACCTTCACCGCGGTGGGGGCGATCTTCGGGGCCTGCGACGTGGCGACCGTGGCCTTCACCGCAGAGCAGGGGCATCGGGGGGACGCTGGGCCGGTGCTCGCGGTCTTCGCGGCGGGCAGCATGATCGCCGGGCTCGGGTACGGCGCGATCCGCTGGCGGGCGTCCGCAGCCCGCCGCCTGGTGATCGGGGTGGTGCTGCTCGCGGCCGGGGTGGTCCCGTTCGCGTTGGTCGACCGGGTCCCGACGCTGGCGGCCGCGATGTTCCTCGCGGGGTTGACGATCTCACCGACCATCGTGGCCGGGTACGGCGTGGTCGCATCGCTGGTCCCCGAGGGCCAGCTGACCGAGGGGTTGACGTGGGC
>JAJYSQ010000016.1 GCA_021793495.1 Actinomycetes bacterium | reverse complement strand
GGTGGGGCCCTCCGGTCCCGGCGTGGTCGTGCCGGTGGGTGTCGGGCCGGCCTGCTGTGGACGGGTCGAGGTGGACGACGCCGTGGAGGTCGGCGGGGGCGTCGTCGCGGACGTACCGGTGGTCGACGCGGTTGGTGTGCCGCTGGCGCTCGATGCGGGCCCTGGTGGGGTGCTGGAGGAGCAGGCGGACAGCGCCAGGCTGCTGGCCACCAGGCAGCCCGTCAGGGCGAGCAGTCCCGGGTACGGGGGGCGAGGCACGCGTGCGGTGCTCATCCGGCCAGCACGTTCTCGGCCTGTGTGGTGCACGCTGTGCTCACCGCCCCCGTGCCGCCGAACACCCACGCCTGGGTCAGGGACGAGCGTGCCGCGGACAGGTACGACACGGTGGACGAGGTGAGCCCGCCCGGCGGGGTCAGCAGGAGCGGGGCACCGGCCAGGCCGAGCATGGGAGCCGCGGCCAGGGCGTCCGGGAAGTCGATCCCGGTGGCCATGCCGAACGAGGTGGCTGACGGGTCGTACGCCTGGGCGACATCGACGGCCGTGGCGTACCGGCTGGCCCCGACGATCGGGTGCGCCGACGGGTCTGCCGACGCGGCCGGTCCGCCGATCGCGGTCACCTGGTCACCGGGGTGCGCCTGCAGGTACGCGGCGGTCGCGGCCGGCATGGTCGTGCCGTCGGTCAGCAGCACGGCCGCATGCTGGGAGACCGCGGCGGTGCCCGCGGCCAGGGCGTCCGGGAAGTTCATCCCGGTGGCCAGCAGGATCGTCGACGGGTTGCCCAGCGCGTTGGCGACCGCCGTGGCGGTGCCGAAACGGTCCGGTCCCCACAGGCGCAGGACCTGGTAGCCCAGCGAGGTCACCGCGGTAGCGACCCCGGGGGCCAGTGCCCCCGGGCCGCCCAGCAGGTACACGGTCGAGCCTCGGGGCAGCACCCGTTGGATCTCGGCGGCCACCCGGCTGCTCAGCGAGGTGGAGGCGGTCAGCAGCAGGGGCGCGTTGCGGGCCGCGGCCAGGGGACCTCCGGCCAGCGCGTCCGGGTAGTTGTCCTCGCGGGCGAGCACCACCGCCCCGGCCGATCCGGAGGTGGGGAACCTGGCCTGGGAGACCGCGATCGCGGTGCCGATCCGGTCGATGCCGGCCAGCCGGGTCAGGGTGCCGGTCCACGTCGGGGCCGGATCGGTGGCCCGCACGATGTTCGACGACCAGGCGATCGACGCCTGCGCAGTCGTGGTGTAGGCGTTGTTGAGGTCGTTGAGCAGCGCCTGGTAAGCCCCCGCCGGGGTGAAGCCTCCGTCCGGGTACTGGGTGAGGACGCCGGCGAAGGTCAACGGTTTGCCGGGCACCGGCTGGGTCGCCGCCCAGTTCGACAACGCTGCCCACTCGTCGGCCATCGACTGGTAGTAGATCTCCGGGAACGGCACGTTCGGGCCGCCCGCGGCCGCCTGGTACATCTGGGTCGGGGTCCAGTAGCTGCCGTTGATCCCGCCGTCCAGCGAGCCGAAGTCGGCCAACGGCAGGGTGGTCGACTGCGCGTACCCGGTCAGCGTGTTCTGCGTGTTGGTGAACTTCGGGTCGAACCCGGGCTCGGCGTCGTCGGCCCCGCCGGCGTTGACCGTCACGTGGTAGCTCGCGTTGGTCGCCGTCAGGTAGCTCTCGATGCTGGCCACCGCGGACCCGAACGCCTGGCCCCAGGCCAGGAAGCTGGCCGGCTCGGCCCCGCAGCCGCAGATGAACGATCCGCCGCACGGCTGACCGGTCCCGCAGCTGTTGTTCGTGCCGAGCATCACCGTCAGCGTCGAACCGGCTGGGGCGTTCTGCCGGTAGCCGTCGGCGTACCGCTCGACGGCCGTCACCAGGGCGGACAGCGGGTCGATGGAGCCGCCGAAGTCGAGAGTGGCCGGGCTGCCGCTGCTGGTGGCCGCCGGACGGCCGAAGTCCAGGATGGTCGCCCCGGTCAGCCCGGCCTTCCCGTCGGCGACGCCCTGCTGGTAGATCGTGTTGGCGTCGGCGGTGCTCTCGTACCGCGAGATGGTCGTGCTGGGCACCGGGTAGGTGGTGGTGGTGGTCGCGGAGGGTGTCGGGCTGGAGGTCGAGGTCGAGGTCGGGCTGGAGGTCGAGGTCGGGCTGGAGGTCGAGGTCGGGCTGGAGGTCGAGGTCGGGCTGGAGGTCGAGGTCGGGCTGGGGCTGGTCGTGGATGCCAGCGCGGGAGCGACTGCGAGCGCAGTCAGCGCGGCGGCCGCCGTCAGCGCGACGACCACGTCGACCCCGGCACGACGGGCGCGCCCGGATCGACGCCGACCCCCGTCCGGTGGGCGGCGCGGGGCTCGGGGGAACCGGGGGATCTGGGGGAAGTGGACAGGTATACCCATAACGGACGCTCAGACTACGGGGTCGATGCGTGTGGTTGGCCAGAGGACACGCCCGATCTTGACGGGGAATTGTCCCAGACATGGTCTCGCCGTGGTCCGAGGTAGCGTGTCCGGGGCATCCCTGCCGGGCCGGGCACCTCGGCCGTGCCGGTAGCGTGTCGCGGGTCGACCATGAGACAGGCGCGTCGGGCGCCGGTCCGAGCGCGAGGAATCAGGCGGTGGCGGTCAGCGTGGCGCAGAGCAGGACCCGGGCCCGGACCCGATCCGGTACGGACGGCACCGGGGGCGGACGGCCGCACCGGCTGGTGATCGTCGAGTCCCCGGCGAAGGCACGCACGATCTCGGAGTACCTGCGCGGGGCGGGCGACGCCTCCTACACGGTGGAAGCCAGCGTCGGGCACATCCGCGACCTGCCCAACGGTGCCGCACAGGTGCCCGCTCGCTACAAGAAGGAGCCGTGGGCCCGGCTCGGCGTCGATGTCGAGCATGGTTTTGCCCCGCTGTACGTGATCAATGCGGACAAGAAGACGCAGGTCGCCAAGCTGCGCACGCTGCTCGCGGACGCTGACGAGCTGTTCCTGGCCACGGACGAGGACCGCGAGGGTGAGGCCATCGCCTGGCACCTGCGCGAGGTGCTCGACCCGAGCGTGCCGGTGCGTCGCATGGTCTTTCACGAGATCACCCCGGAGGCGATCCGGGCGGCCATATCGTCCACCCGCGAGATCGACCAGCGGCTGGTCGACGCCCAGGAGACCCGGCGGGTGCTCGACCGGCTCTACGGCTACGAGGTCTCCCCGGTCTTGTGGAAGAAGGTCATGCCGCGATTGTCCGCCGGGCGCGTCCAGTCGGTGGCCACCCGGCTGCTGGTCGACCGGGAGCGCGAGCGGATCTCCTTCCGCGCTGCCACCTACTGGGATCTCGAGGGGCAGTTCGACACCGGGGTCGCTGCGGCAGGACCCGGGGAACCGACCTCGCTGAGCGCGCGGCTGACCTCCGTCGGAGGGCAACGGGTTGCCACCGGCAGGGACTTCGGCCCGGACGGGGTGCTACGGGCCGGCGGGTCCTCCTCCCCGGCTGGCCGCTCCGGCGTCGATACCCCTCGGCGCCTCGATGCCGTCGTGGCCATCGCGCTGCGCGAGGGGATGTCGAGATCCGACATCGGGGTCCGCGCCGTAGAGCGCAAGCCCTACCGCCGCTCGCCGTATGCCCCGTTCCGCACCACGACCCTGCAGCAGGAGGCATCCCGCAAGCTGGGGTTCGGTGCGGCCCGCACCATGCAGGTCGCTCAGCGGCTGTACGAGAACGGCCACATCACCTATATGAGGACCGACAGCACCACGTTGTCGGACACTGCCATCGCCGCGGCGCGCCGTCAGGCCGGAGAGCTGTACGGCGCGGCGTACGTGCCGGACGCGCCCAGGGTCTACGTGAGCAAGGTGAAGAACGCTCAAGAGGCGCACGAGGCGATCCGCCCGTCCGGGGACGTGTTCCGGACCCCCGCCGAGAGCGGGCTGGCCGGGGACGAGTTCCGGCTCTACGAGCTGATCTGGCAACGGACGGTGGCCTCGCAGATGGCGGACGCCACCGGCCAGTCGGTCTCGGTGCGCCTCGTTGCCCCGGTGATCTCCGGTCCGGAGGCGGGCGCAGACGTGGAGTTCTCGGCCTCCGGCAAGGTGATCACCTTCCCCGGGTTCCTCCGGGCCTACGTCGAGGGGGCCGACGACCCCGATGCGGAGCTGGACGACCGGGAGCGCCGGCTGCCCCTGCTCGTCGAGGGGCAACGCCTGGCCGCGGTCGTCCTCGACGCGGTCGAACACTCGACCAAGCCTCCGGCCCGCTACACCGAGGCCTCGCTGGTCCGCGAGCTGGAGGAGCGCGAGATCGGCCGACCGTCCACCTACGCCTCGATCATCGGGACGATCCTCGACCGCGGTTACGCGACCAAGAAGGGCCAGGCGCTGGTCCCGACGTTCCTCGCGTTCGCCGTGGTCCGCCTGCTGGAAGAGCACTTCCCCGCGCTGGTGGACTACCAGTTCACCGCGCGGATGGAGGACGTGCTCGACGAGATCGCCGGGGGGCGGGCGGACATGGTCGACTGGCTCACCCGCTGGTACTTCGGCGCCTCGGGCCCGGAGGCTTCGAATCCGGGTACCAGGGATGCGTCGGGCCGAGAAGGTCTGCGGACGATGGTCGCCGACCTCGGCGACATCGATGCGCGCGAGGTCAACTCCTTCCCGGTCGGCGACGGGATCGTGCTGCGGGTGGGTCGGTACGGCCCGTACGTCGAGCGGGAGAACGCCGGAGGGGACCCGGAGCGCGCCAACGTCCCCGAGGGCATGGCGCCCGACGAGCTGACCCTGGAGGTGGCCAGGGAGCTGCTGGCCCGGCCTAGCGGGGACCGGGAGCTGGGCGTGGACCCGGTGACCGGGCACCGGCTGGTCGTCAAGGAGGGCCGGTACGGACCGTACGTCACCGAGGCGCTCGACGAGGCGGACAAGGCCAAGCCGCGTACGGCCAGCCTGTTCGCCTCGATGCTCCCGGAGACGGTCACTCTCGAGCAGGCCTTGGTGCTGCTGTCGCTGCCCCGGGTTGTCGGCGTCGACCCAGCCACCGGTGAGCAGATCACCGCGCAGAACGGCCGGTACGGCCCCTACCTGCGCAAAGGCACCGACTCGCGATCGCTGCCCAGCGAGGACTCGCTGCTGAGCATCGCCCTGCCCGAGGCGCTCGCGCTGTACGCCCAGCCGAAGGCTCGTGGGCGGGCTGCTGCCGCGGCGTTGCGGGAGCTCGGCGTCGACCCCCAGACCTCTCGCCCGGTCGTGGTGAAGGATGGCCGCTTCGGCCCCTATGTCACCGATGGTGAGGTGAACGTGACCATCCCGCGCGGGGAGAGCGTCGAGGAGATCACCCTGGAGCGGGCCGCCGACCTGCTGGCTGAGAAGCGAGCCAAGGGGCCAGCGCCGCGGCGTGCCCCGGCTCGTGCGGCCGCGTCGGCCAAGCCGAAGGCTGGCAAGTCCGGGGCCCGTGCGACTGCTGTGACGGTCCCGTCCCGGGCGGCGGTCAGGCCGTGACCGACGTGCTCATCGCCTTCGAGGGCGGCGAGGGCGCCGGGAAGTCGACGCAGGTCCGGTTGCTTGCCGATCGGCTGACCCAGGCTGGTCGTGACGTGGCGGTGACTCGGGAGCCGGGTGGCACCCAGCTGGGTCGGGCCCTGCGCCGGCTGCTGCTGGACCCGTCCGCCGAGGGGATGGACCCGCGGACCGAGGCGCTCCTGTACGCCGCCGACCGGGCCGAGCACGTCGCGGCCGTGGTTCGACCCGCGCTGGCCCGGGGAGCGGTGGTGATCACCGACCGGTACGTCGACTCGTCGATCGCCTACCAGGGGGCGGGACGGGGCCTGGGCACCCAGGTGGTGTCCGAGGTGTCGAGGTGGGCGACCAGCGGGGTGCGAGCGAACCTGACCGTCCTGCTCGACATCGATCCGCAGATCGGGGTGAGCCGGGCCGGCCGTGCCCCAGCCGACCAGGCCGACCGGGGCGCGGCATCAGGGGTGCCCGACCGGGTGGAGTCCGAGCCGCAGGCCTTCCACCGCCGGGTGCGCCAGGCGTTCCTGGATCGAGCGTCGGCCGACCCCGGGCGGTACCTCGTCCTGGACGCCTGCCAGACGGTCGAGCGGATCGCCGAGCTGGTGGCCGCCGCGGTCGACCAGCTGCTCGAACCGGTCGGGTTCCGGTCGGTCGGTGCTGCTCCTGGCAGCGATGCTCCTGGCAGGCACGGATGAGCGTGTGGGACGACCTTGTCGGCCAGGACGAGGTCGTCGCCGTGCTCCGCGAGGCAGCGAGAGCGGCCCATGCTGGGGCCACCGCCGGGATGACCAACGCATGGTTGATCACCGGCCCACCCGGGTCGGGCCGGTCCACCGCTGCCGTAGCCTTCGCCGCTGCCTTGCTCTGCGAGGACCTCGTGGACCCCGGGTGCGGTCGGTGCGAGGCGTGCCGGAGCGTCCGGGCCGGGTCCAGCCCGGACGTCACCGTCGTCTCCCCCGCTGG
Organism: Actinomycetes bacterium; assembly: GCA_021793495.1. Lineage (GTDB taxonomy): Bacteria > Actinomycetota > Actinomycetes > JAJYSQ01 > JAJYSQ01 > JAJYSQ01. Next base: position 4,313 of record JAJYSQ010000016.1, on the reverse strand, counting down.
GGCGTACTACCGGGTCGAGCCGATGCGCGAGCTCGTCGCCCGGGCGGCGTGGGCGCCGAGCGGCGGGCGGTGGCAGGTCATCGTGTGCGAGGACACCGACCGGATGCGTGGTCCGGATCTACGATGGGCGGCCGCCAACGTGCTGCTCAAGGCCGTCGAGGAGCCGACCGCCCGGACGGTCTGGGTACTGTGCGCCCCGTCGACCTCGAGCGAGGACGTGCTGCCCACGATCCGCTCCCGGTGCCGGCACGTCGGGCTGCGGACACCCTCGACCTCGGCGGTGGCCGAGCTGTTGGTCCGCCGCGACGGGGTGGACCCGTCGATGGCCACGTTCGCCGCCCGGGCCAGCCAAGGCCACATCGGGCGGGCCCGCCGGCTGGCCACCGACGAGCAGGCGAGGATCCGCCGGCGGGACGTGCTGGCGCTGCCCACATCGATCGCTGGGGTCGGTGAGGCGATCCTCGCGGCCGAGTCGCTGGTGTCCGCGGCGAAGGTCGAGGCCACCGAGCTGTCCGAGGTGCGCGACGCTGCCGAGACCCTGGCCCTGCGCCAGGCGTTCGGCATGGAGGAGCGCCGCCGTGCACCGACGGGTGCCGCGGGGGCGTTGCGCGACCTGGAGGCCGAGCAGAAGCGTCGTGGCACCCGGGTGCAGCGTGACGCCCTGGACCTGGCGTTGCTGGACCTTCTCGGCTTCTACCGGGACGTCCTGGTCGTCGCGCTGGGCGCCGATGTCGAGCTGGTCAACGCCGAGCTCGCCGACGCGGTGCGCCGCCTGGCCCGTACGAGCACTCCGGAGTCGGTGCTGGGCCGGGTGGACGCGGTCGGCGCCTGCCGGGCGGCGATCGCGTCGAACGTCGCACCGCTGCTGGCCGTGGAGGCCATGGTTCTGGCACTGCGCACCGGCTGACGCCTCGTGCGGGGTCGTAGCGACCCGTAGGGTGACCGCGTGGGCTTGGTGATGGCGGTCAGCTTCACCCGGCACGGGAGGCTGCACTACCTCGACCCGGGTGCCTGCTCACCGAGGGTCGGCGAGCACGTGCTGGTGCCTACCGAGACCGGTCCCGAGGTCGCCGAGTGCATCTGGGCACCCCAGGAGGTCGAGGGGGTGGACGGGCTGCCCGTGTGCCTCGGGCGGGCGGACCCGACAGATCTGCACCGCGACGAGGCCAATCGGGCGTTCGTGACCACCGCCCGGGTCGCCGCCCGGCACGCGGTCCGGGCGGTGGGGTTGCCGATGAAGATCATCGGTGTGGACTACCTCGATGGTCGGCAGGGGGGCGGACGCGCCGTCGTCGTCTACTTCTCCGCCCCTGGTCGGGTCGACTTCCGCGAGCTGGTCCGCCTGCTGGCCCGCACGTTGGACGCCCGGGTGGAGCTGCGCCAGGTGGGCGCGCGTGACGAGGCGAGGCTGGTCGGCGGCATCGGTCCCTGTGGGCGAGAGATGTGCTGCTCGACGTTCCTGAAGGACTTCGAGCCGGTCACGGTCCGGATGGCCAAGGAGCAGGACCTGCCGCTGAACCCGTTGAAGATCTCCGGAGCCTGCGGACGGCTGATGTGCTGCCTGAAGTACGAGCACCCGCTGTACGAGGCGTTCCACGCCGCAGCCCCGTCCCTGGGCGAGCGGGTGGACACCCCGGACGGCCCGGGGGCGGTGGTGGGGTACAACGTGCCATCAGACTCGGTGGTGGTCCGGATCGCCGAGACGGGGCGACGCTCGGCCTGCCCGCGGGCCTCCGTCTGCCCGTCGCACCAGGCGTACCGGCAGATGCACACGTCCGGCTCCGGTGGGGCCCCGGTGCCGGTGGACTCCCAGCCATGACCGGTTCCGCGCATCGCACGGGCGCGGCCGCGCTGGTGCTGGCGGCCGCGGTGATGGCCAGCGGGTGCTCGTCCCCCGGGCCATCCACCCCGGGACGACCCAGCACCCCGGCGTCCGGCACGGCGACCGCGGGGCCGACCCGACCGGGTGCCGTTCCGACCCTGACGCCCGGCCCGGTGACCGCCCCCCCGGCGCCAGACCTGGCCTCGTTCTACTCGCAACGACTGCGTTGGTCCGCCTGCGGCGGCGGGTTCCAGTGCGCCACGTTGGCCGTCCCGTTGGACTACACGGACCCGGCCAAGGGCACGGTGGGCATCGCGGTGATCCGGCTCCCGGCCAGCGGGCCGGGCGTACCGCTGGGCTCGCTGGTGCTCAACCCCGGTGGGCCGGGGGGCTCGGGCGTGCAGTACGTGCGGGCCGCCCGTGTGGTGGTCAGCGCCTCGGTGCGGGCCCGGTACGACATCGTCGGGTTCGACCCGCGCGGCGTCGGGTCCTCGGACCCCATCGCCTGTCTGACCAATGCCCAGCAGGACCGGTTCCTGGCGGCCAACGGGGCTCCGACCACGCCGGCCCAGGTGGCCGCGTTGGTCGGCGTCTCCCGGATGCTCGCGGACGGTTGCCAGGCCCGTTCGGCGCGGCTGCTGCCGTACGTGGCCACGGTCGACGTGGCCCGGGACATGGACGTGCTGCGGGCAGCGCTCGGCCAACGGCAGCTGGACTACCTGGGGGCCTCGTACGGCACGTTCCTGGGCGCCACGTACGCCGGGCTGTTCCCCGCCCGCCTCGGCCGCATGGTGCTCGATGGGGCCATCGACCCGGCGCTGACCGGGGACCAGGTGGACCTGGGCCAGGCCATCGGGTTCGAGCGGCAGCTGGGTGCGTTCGTCACCGCTTGCGTGGCCCAGCCCGGGTGCCCGCTGCCTGGACCGAGCAGCGCGGGGCTCGCGGCGATCTCCGGGCTGCTGGCCAGGACGCTGACCCAGCCGTTGCCCAGCTCGTCGGGCCGTCCGGTCACCCAGGCGCTGGTGATGACGGGGATCATCGCCTCGCTGTACGACCCGGTGAACGGCTGGCCGTTGCTGCGCACCGCGCTGGGCCAGGCACTGCGCGGGGCTGGCGACGGGATGCTCCAGCTGGCCGACTTCTACACCGGTCGGCGTTCCGACGGCAGCTACCAGGACAACTCCAACCAGGTCATCTACGCGGTCACCTGCCTGGACCGCCCGTGGGACCGCAGCCTGTCGTCGTACGAGGCGAATGCCACCGCCTTCGCCAAGGTCGCTCCGATCTTCGGCGCGTACCTGGCGTGGAGCCCCTTGCCGTGCGCGTACTGGCCGGACAAGCCGGTCGACGCCCCGCACCCGATCCACGCCCCGGGCGCCGCACCCATCCTGGTGGTGGGGACGACCGGGGACCCGGCCACTCCCTACCCGTGGGCGAAGGCGCTGGCCGCTCAGCTCGACTCCGGACGGCTGCTGACGTACGTAGGAAACGGGCACACCGCCTACCGCCGGGGGAGCTCGTGCGTCGACGCGGCGGTGGATACCTACCTGCTCGCGGGGACCCTGCCCGCGGTCGGCACGACCTGTCATTGATGGCTCGCCGAGCCCGGTGAACCGTCGCGCCCCGGCGTGCGTGTCCTGGGCAGGAGGGTCGGGCCTGGGGAGCCGGGTCGACCGACGAGGCGAGCAGGTGGAGGCAGGATGAGCGATCACGTGGAGATGAGCCGTAGTCATCGGCAGGGCCGGGTCCCTCGCCGCACCCGCCGGCTGGTCGCTGGTCCGGTGGCCGTGGCCGGTGCCGCCCTGATCCTGGCGGCCTGTGGGAGCAGCACGCCGGCGGCCGGGCCGTCGCCGGTCTCGACGCCGACGAGCAGCGCGGCGGGCGCAACCGCCGCCGCGACGGTGAGCACCGCAACGACTGCGTACGGCACGGTGCTGACGGCCCCGTCCGGACAGCTGCTGTACGGACTGACTGCCGACACGGCTACCTCCGATGCGTGCACGGGAGCGTGCTTGGCGATCTGGCCGCCGCTGGTCGTGAGTGGAGCTCCGGTGGCGGGCAGCGGGGTGACGGGATCCCTTCTGGGCACGCTCGCCCTGCCCGACGGCCAGCACCAGGTCACGTACGGCGGGCACCCGCTGTACACGTTCAGCGGGGACCAGGCGGCCGGGCAGACGAAGGGCCAGGGTCTGCCCTTCCCGGCGCACGCCTCGACGCCGAAGGGTCGCTGGTACCTGCTCGCGACGAGCGGCTCCTTCGTCACCGCTGCGGCAGGAGCGAGCGCATCTCCATCGTCGTCGGCCGGTGGCGGAGGCAACGGGTACTGATGGGCGGGCCAGCCGCGCGGCCGGGACCTGTGGTGCTCGGCGCCCGCGTCCTGGCCGCGGCGGCGGTCGGGGTTGGCGGGTGGGTCCACCTGGACCTGTGGTTGCAGGGGTACCGGGACATCCCGCAGATCGGACCGCTGTTCCTGCTCGATGCCGTGGCCAGT
>JAJYSQ010000015.1:10383-10754 GCA_021793495.1 Actinomycetes bacterium | reverse complement strand
GCGCTGACCCTTGAACAGCTTGTAGAGGACGTAGACGCTGAACCAGGCGATCACCAGGAACATCACCACGAGCAGCGCGGTGTAGGAGGCCTCGAGCACGTCGGCAGTCTAGGACGTCGCGGCCCGTGGCGGGACCGGGACCGAGACCAGGACCCGGCCATCCACGGTGACGACCGACACCCGGCTGATCTGGGCAGCTGGCAGGCCGAGCGCACCGGTCACCGCGATGCTGGAGCCGGCGTACCCGGAGGCCGGAACCGTCCAGGTCGCGGCGGTCTCCGCTCGCCCCCCCGGGCCGAGCGCCACCAGCCGGCACTGCTCCCCGGCGCTGATCCCGTACAGCCGCAGGCTGACCGAGGTTCAGATCGGAA
>JAJYSQ010000015.1:0-10373 GCA_021793495.1 Actinomycetes bacterium | reverse complement strand
CCACGCGACGGTCCGCAGTCCGACCCACAGGCCGACCCCGGTGTGCGGATCGCTACCGCTGATCGAACGACTCACGCCCGCCGGTCCGGCCACCGCGACCCTCGGGGCCGCCGCCCGGTCGACCAGCGCCCCGCCGGCTCCGGCACCAGCGACCAGCACCAGGCCGGCAGCGGTCAGCGCCAGCCCTCGGCGACGCCGCCGGACCCGCGAGGCCACCACCCGAGCCCGCAGGGCGTCCAGCAGCGCCGGGTCCGGGCGTGGCGGCCCCCCTCCCACCTGGTCGGGGTCGACCAGGTGGAGCAGCCCGACCACGCGACGCAGCCCAGCGACCTCCTCGGCGCAGGCGGCGCACCCGGCCACATGGGCATGGACCCGCGCCTGGTCCTCGGGCTCCAGGACGCCCATCGCGTACGCACCCAGGCTGGTGCGCACCGCCGCGCAGACCGACGGCTGGTGACCCTCGGGCGTGGTCGGCGGCTGCGCCGTCATGGCCGCACCCCGCGTTCCTCGAGAGCCAGGCGAAGCGCCCGCAAGCCGTAGTACGTACGGGACTTCACCGTCCCGGCCGGGATTCCGAGCACCTGGGCCGCCTGGGTGACGGTGCGGCCGTACACGTAGGTCTCCACGATCGCCGCGCGGTGTTCGGGGCTGAGCGCCTCCATCGCGTCGAGCACCTCCCAGGTCAGGAGCAAGGCCTCCGGGTCCCCGGTGGGGGCAACCGCTTCCTCGGCGATGACGGCCACCTCGACCGGGCGGGACCGTCGAGCCCGTACCCCGTCCCGAACCAGGTTGCGCGCGACGGTGGCCAGCCACGCTCGGGGCGAACCACGCTCCGGGGCGAGAGCCTCCGGGTGCTGCCAGGCTCGCAGCAGGGTCTCCTGGACGACGTCCTCCGCCCGACCCCGGTCCCCGCCGGTCAGCGCCAGCACATAACCGAGCAGCGGTCCGGCATGCGCGGCGTACAGACCACGCAGCAGCGCATCGTCGTCTGGGTCGCCGGCCACACCACGGACACGTCGCCGCCGGTCGAACGGTTCAGCCACCGAGGACCAGGTCATGCCCGGCGACGCCCACCGTGACCCCATCCGGCCCGGCGGTCACCCGGCTCAGGGTCACGCCAGCGGGCAGGCCCGCGACCGGGAGGTGGCCGGTCAACCCGTCCGGCACGGCCGCGCCCAGCGGCACCCCGGCGAGATCGGCACCCGCCAGCTGGACGTCCAGAGCCTGACCGGCCGCCGTCACCCGCAGCTGCAGGACGACGACGACGCTCGCCCCGAGCAGGCTGACCGACCGGCGAACCGATACGAGACCCTCGGGTCCGGGACCCATGGAGCCGGCCGGCAGCCCCGCACGAGCCGCAAGGGCCGCGTACCCCACCAGGGCGGACCCGGTCAGCCCACCGACCCGTACCGTGCTGCCCGAACGGGTGAGATCCACCGCATCGAGCCGGATGTCGCGCACGGCCAGCCCGTCCCCCGAGCCGCTCGGTGCGGTGATCGTGACCTGGTCCAGCCGTTCGGCAACCAGCTGCGGCAGGATCGGGAAGCCGACCACCCGTACCGACGGATCGGCCAACCCGGCCGAGGCCAGCCGCGAGGCGATCACCCGGGAGGTGACCACGGCGGCCAGCCGGTCGGCACCCACGAGCAACCCGATGACGACCAGGACGGCCACCAGCAGGCCGCGACCTCGGTGGCGGCCGCTCATCCGACCAGGATCCTGCCCAGCACGTACGCCACGGGCGCCGCCATCACCAGGGGCAGCGCACCACCGGCGAGCAAGGCCGCGGCCGCGGCCCGGGCATCGCGTCGCGGGTCGCGACCGGCCAGCCCGGCCAGCACGACCGCAGCCCCCGCCGCTGCGAGCAGGGCGGCGACCCCGCCGAGCCACGCGCCGTTCCCGGCTCCGAGATCGCCACCCCCCCGGTGGGCCCACTCCCCCACCGCCGACCCGACCAGGGCACCGAGGATGCCGGCCACCACCGGTCGCACCGGCAGAGGCACCGGCAGCCGCAAGGACGCACTGCCCAGCACTGCTCCGGCTACCACCGCGAGCACCGTCGGTACTCCCGCACGTCCGGCAAGACCGGCCAGCAGCAGGGACATCAGGACGGCCAGCACCAGCCCACCGACCGTGGCACCGACCGTGACGGCCACGCCGGCGCGGCGGTCGGGGCGGCGTACGAGCTGGGCGCCCAGGGTCAGCACGACACCGACCGTGAGCACCGCGAGCAGCCGGTGCGTCCGGGCCCGCGGGGGCGAGACCAGCAGGACGAGGTCGGCGGCCACGGCACCGGCCATCCCCAGGGCCAGCCCGGTGGGCGCGGACGGCGCGCCGACCAACGACCACCAACCGACCAGCCAGAACAGCTGGACCAGCCCGATCGCCACGCCGAGCACGACCGGCCCCGACCAAGCACCGAGGACGAGGACGCCAGCCAGGACGAGGGTGAGCACAGCAGACACGCGCGCATCGTCGCACGCCACGTCGAGCTCGCCGATCGACTCACCCGCCGGCGAACGGCGGCAGCGCCTCCACGACCGCCCCGTCGGGCAGCCACACCGACGCCCACGCCCGGGTGCCCACCGGTACCTCATCGACCAGGTAGCTGCACCGCGCCAGGACTGCCGGCAGCGAGGGACCGTGCCGGGCCCCAGCCGCGTCGACGAGCTCGGCCAGGGTCCCCGCGGTGAAGGACTCCTCGGCCACCCCCGCAGCCGCCTTCGCCGCGGCCCAGTACCGCAGCACCACGCCCGCGCTCACCGGAGGCTCCGGCCGGCTGTCCCCAGGCTCACCGCGTGCTGCGCCCAGGCACCGATCCGGTGGACCAGCCCGGGCCCAGCGGCCGATTCGGCGTGCCCGAAGCCGGGTACCACCCAGAGCTCCTTGGGCTCGTTGGCACAGGAGTACAAGATCCTCGCGTGCTCCACCGGGAAGTACGGGTCCTGGTCGCCGTGCACGACGAGCAGCGGGACCGGGGCGATACGGCCCACGACCTGCCAGGGAGCGTCGGGCAACGGGTCCCAGCCGGTGGCGGCGATCCGCGTGCCGAGCAGCAGCCGGCTGGCCAGGCGACCGCCGCGCCGCTCGACCAGCACGTGCACCAGCCGCATCTGGGGTGTCCCCCGGTAGAACCACCGTGCCGGCCCGCTGACCGCCACGACCGCCTGCACTCCGTCCGTGGCGGCCGCGTGACGGATCACGACCGACGCCCCCATCGACCACCCGACGGTGACCACCGCCCGGTAACCGAGAAGGCGGGCCCACCCCACGGCAGCCGTCACGTCCTCGACCTCTCCGTCTCCCACCGTCGACCGGCCGGAGGATCGGCCGTGCCCGCGGAAGTCCAGGGCCAGCACCCCGCCGTAGGCACGCAACGTCGCGGTGACCGCGCGCATCGCCGGGGAAGCCCCGGATCCGCCGAAGCCGTGCGCCAGGACGAAGGCCAGCGACCGGCCCGGCCCGCCATCGCCACCGGCCCCGTAGGCCGACCGGTGCGCGACACTGATCCGTACCCCATCGGCGGCCAGCAGCCAACGGGTCTGCGCGGCACCGGTCACATCCACTATCCTGCCCGGTGGCTCACGGCAATGGCGCCCACGGGTCCTCACGGTTGACCGAGGCCGCGCGCTGCACCGCCCCGGTCCCCGCCGCGCCGCACGCCTGCACTCCCACGAGGCGCTCGGCCCTAGGTAAGGAGACACAGGGTGGCCACGCTGCTGGTGCTGACGAACTCCACCGGGTCCGCGACCGATGTCCTGCCCGCGCTCGGGCTCTTGTGCCACGCCCTACGCGTGCTGCCCGCCGAGGCCACGGCGCTGGTGGACGCTCCACCGGTGGACGTGGTGCTGGTGGACGGTCGCACCGACCTGCCGGGCATCCGCAGCCTCTGTCGGCTGATCCGGACCACCGGGGTGGACTGCCCGGTGGCGCTGGTCGCCACGGAAGGCGGCCTGACGGCGGTCAGCGCGGACTGGGGGGTCGACGACGTCATGCTGTCCACGGCCGGCCCGGCAGAGGTCGAAGCCCGCCTCCGACTGGCGATCGGCCGGGCCGCGCTGGCACGTGCGGGGGACGCCGAGGATCCAGAGGTCATCCGCCACGGAGACCTGTCCATCGACGAGGCCACGTACACCGCGAAGATCCACGGGCGGGTCATGGATCTCACGTTCAAGGAGTTCGAGCTGATGAAGTTCCTGGCCCAGCACCCCGGGCGAGTCTTCACCCGGGCCCAGCTGCTCCAGGAGGTGTGGGGGTACGACTACTTCGGCGGGACCCGCACCGTGGACGTGCACGTACGCCGGCTGAGGGCGAAGCTCGGCACCGAGCACGAGACGCTCGTGGGCACGGTGCGCAACGTGGGGTACCGGTTCGTCGCCCAGGCCCCCGCACCCACCTCGCTGCCGGGAGAGCCCACGATCCTCGCGCCGTACCCGCCTGACCTCGTCCGCCGCTGACCGCCCCGGCCGCCCGCCGGGGGGCTGACCGCCGGCCCTAGGGTGGTGGACCGTGGACCAGCCTGAGGCCGTACGGCTGGAGGTGCTCGGGCGCCTTGATGCCGAGGAGACCCGGCGAGTGGCTCTGCTCGCCGAGGCCGCGACCGAGACCGACGGGGTGCGTCCGCTGTCCGAGCATGTCGCCTTGCACCTGCGCCACGGCGGTGACGCCGGGGTGCGGCACGTGTTGGCGTACGCTCCCGGCCCCGGGCACGGCACCCTCGTCGGGTACGCCCACCTGGACGCCACGGACCTGGTCGAAGGGCCGAGCGCGGAGCTCGTGGTGCACCCCAGATACCGCGGCCAGGGGTATGGATCGACGCTGGTCGAGGCGCTGCTCGCCGAGTCCTCGGACGGGCGGCTGCGGCTGTGGGCCCATGGGCTGGGCAACCGAGAGGACTCCCCCGCCGGTCGGCTCGCCTGGAGCCTGGGGTTCCGCCGGGCCCGGTCGCTGTGGCAGATGCGCCGATCCCTGCGCACACCGATCCCGGCGGCCACCCTGCCGGCGGGAGTCCGGGTTCGGACCTTTCGTCCCGGGCAGGACGACGAGGCATGGCTGCGGCTGAACTCCCGGGCCTTCGCCAACCACCCCGAGCAGGGCCACTGGTCACTGGTGGACCTGCATCGGCGGATGGCGGAGCGCTGGTTCGACCCCCCGGGCTTCTTCCTCGCCGAACGCGTCGGCGACAACCTCGACGGCCAGCACCCGCTGGTCGGGTTCCACTGGACGAAGGTGCACGGCTCGACAGGCCGTGCCCGGCCGAGCCAGGACCGGCACGATCCTGACCGGCACGATCCTGACCGGCACGGCCACGAGCCGATCGGCGAGGTGTACGTCGTCGGCGTCGACCCCGACGAGCGAGGCACCGGGCTGGGACGGGCGCTCACCGCGATCGGGCTACGCCACCTGCGAGACCGTGGGCTGGCCGAGGCCATGCTCTACGTCGACGCAGACAACGCCTGGGCCATCCGGGTCTACGAGCGGCTCGGGTTCACCCGCTGGGACACCGACGTGATGTTCGTCCGAGACCGCGTCGATACCGCTCACAACCAGCCGGCGCGTGCGACGATGCAGCCATGACCGCGACCGCAGTGGTCCCGGAGGTCGGTGGGCAGCCCGAGCCGGAGCGACCCGCGGAGGCCCTGCCACTGCCCGCTGACCGGTTCCTGGACCGCGAGCTGTCCTGGTTGCACTTCAACAACCGTGTCCTGGAGCTCGCCGAGGACCCGGGCGTCCCGCTGCTGGAGCGAGCCCGGTTCCTGGCCATCTTCGCCAGCAACCTCGACGAGTTCTTCATGGTCCGCGTCGCCGGGCTGAAGCGTCGTATCGCCACCGGGCTGGCCGTGCAGGCGGCCAGCGGCCTCCAGCCGTTGGCCGTGCTCGACCAGATCGCCACCGAGGCACACGCCCTGGCCGCCCGGCACGTCAGCTGCTTCCGCGACCTGGTGGCCCCCGCCCTGGCCGAGCAGGGCATCGAGGTGGTCCGCTGGGCGGCCTTGCAGGCCGAGGAGCGCGAGCGCCTGGCCACCAGCTTCCACCAGCGGATCTTCCCGGTACTGACCCCGCTGGCGGTCGACCCGGCGCACCCTTTCCCGTACATCTCCGGGCTGTCGCTGAACCTCGCGGTCATCGTCCGCAACCCGATGACCGGTCAGGAGCACTTCGCGAGGGTGAAGGTCCCCCCGCTGCTACCCCGCTTCACCCGCGCCGGCCAGGATCGGTTCGTCCCCCTCGAGGACGTGATCGCCGCCCATCTACCGGCTCTGTTCCCGGGCATGGAGGTGCTCCAGCACCACACGTTCCGGGTCACCCGCAACGAGGACGTCGAGGTGGAGGACGACGAGGCCGAGAACCTGCTGCAGGCCCTCGAGCGCGAGCTCATGCGCCGACGATTCGGTCCTCCGGTACGCCTGGAGGTGGAGGAGTCGATCGACCCCGAGGTGCTCGACCTGGTCGAGCGGGAGCTGGACGTGCGGGCCGCGGACGTGTACGCGCTGCCCGGCCCGCTGGACCTGACCGGGCTGCACGCGATCGCCGACCTGGAGCGCCCCGAGCTGAAGTTCCGTCCCTTCGTCCCCGGCACCCATCGCGACCTGGTCGAGGTCGAGGAGAACCAGTCGGGGATCTTCGACCAGCTGCGACGAGGAGACATCCTGGTCCAGCACCCGTACGACTCCTTCGCCACCAGCGTCCAGCTGTTCATCGAGCAGGCAGCGGCCGACCCCAAGGTGCTGGCGATCAAGCAGACGCTGTACCGGACCAGCGGCGACTCACCCATCGTGGACGCGCTGATCGACGCGGCCCAGGCCGGCAAGCAGGTGCTGGTGCTGGTGGAGATCAAGGCCCGGTTCGACGAGCAGGCCAACATCCGGTGGGCCCGTCAGCTCGAGCAGGCCGGCTGCCACGTGGTCTACGGCCTGATCGGGCTGAAGACCCACTCGAAGCTGTGCCTGGTTGTCCGCCAGGAGGGCGGGGAGCTGCGGCGCTACTCCCACGTCGGTACCGGCAACTACAACCCGAAGACCGCCCGGCTCTACGAGGACCTCGGCCTGCTCACCGCTGACCCTCTGGTCGGCGAGGACCTGAGCAACCTGTTCAACCACTTGTCGGGGTTCTCGCTGAACACCAGCTACCACCGGCTGCTGGTGGCCCCGCACTCGCTGCGCAACGGGATCATCGAACGCATCGAGCGGGAGATCGACCAGCACCGTTCGGGAACGCCGGCGCGGGTTCGGATCAAGGCCAACAGCCTGGTGGACGAGCCCACCATCGACGCGTTGTACCGGGCCTCGCAGGCCGGGGTGCCGGTGGACCTCTGGCTGCGAGGCATCTGCGCGGTCCGCCCCGGCGTACCAGGGGTGTCGGAGAACATCCGGGTGCGCAGCATCCTGGGGCGGTTCCTGGAGCACTCCCGGATCCTGGAGTTCGCCAACGGTGGCCGGACCGAGACCTGGATCGGCAGCGCGGACATCATGCACCGCAACCTGGACCGGCGGGTCGAGGCGATGGTCCAGCTCGTCGGCGAGCGTCAGGGCCGGTCCCTGGCCGACCTGTTCGACCTCGCCTTCCACCACGGGACCGCCAGCTGGCACCTGGGGCCGGACGGCAGGTGGCTGGCCCACCGGTACTCCGAGGACGGCCAGCCGCTGGCCGACCTGCAGGAGCTGCTGATCACCGCCAAGCAACGGCGGGCCCGCGCCGCGGCGGGGCGCTGATCCGTGCCCAGGTCCCGAGGTAGGCGACGCGACGAGGGTGGACCCACGGTCGTACCCGAGCTGGAGACCAAGCTGCGGGTGCACGGGCTGTTTCGGTTGCCCGACCTCGCGGACCTCCCGGGGGTCGCCTCGGTCGACTCCCCGGACCAGCAGCACCTGAGCGCGACCTACCTCGACACCGTCGACCTCAGGCTCGTGCGGGCCGGGATCACGCTGCGGCGACGTACCGGCGGGATCGACTCCGGGTGGCACCTGAAGCTGCCCCGACCCCTGCCGCCCGTGACGCAGGCACACCGGGGATCCGGACCCGCACCGGAGCTCAGCCGTGATGAGCTGCGCATGCCGTTGGATTCCTCGGCCGGGCCGATGGCCCCGGTCGAGCTCGTCGACCTGGTGCAGGGCTGGACCCGCGGAACCCCGCTGATCGAGGTGGCCACGCTGGACACGGAACGGACCGCCCATCGGCTGCGTGACGACACCGGGACCGGGCTGGCCGAGGTGGTGGACGACTCGGTGTCCGTGGTCGACCAGGGCCGGGTCGCGGTGCGCTTCCGCGAGCTCGAGGTGGAGCTTCTGGCCCCAGCCGAGTCGCCCAGCTACCCGACGGCGGCTCGGGTACGCACCGAGGTCGTCGAGCGGCTGGTCCAGGCCGGCGCGATCCCCGGTGGGCTCGGGTCCAAGCTGGCCCGGGCCCTGGGACCCCGGGCGTTGGCCGGCCCGGAGATCCCCGGCCCGCGACCGGTCGCCCCCCACGACCCGGCTGCCCTGGTCGTCGCCGAGCTCATCACCCGTCAGACCTCCGCGCTGCTGCGGTGGGACCTGGGGGTACGACGGGGGTCGGAGGACGCCGTCCACCAGATGCGGGTCGCTGCCCGCCGGCTGCGCAGCGGTCTGCGTGCCTTCCCGCGGCTGATCGATGACGAGTGGGCACTGGCCCGCGAGGCCGAGCTGGCGTGGCTGGCCGGCGAGCTCGGTCCCGCGCGAGACGCCGAGGTGCTGCTCGACCGGCTGGTGAGCGCAGCAGCAGCGCTCGGGGAGCCGGAGTCCACGCTGGCCAGCGCGCTGGTGGGCAAGCGGTTGGGCGAAGCCGGCGATCGTCACGCGGCTGCGGCCCGTGCCTCGGTACGCGACCCCCGCTACCTGGCGATGCTCGATGCGCTGGTGGTGGCGTCGGGCGACCCGCCCACGACCGCCGCCGCCGCAGGGCCGGCCGCGGCGGTGCTGCCCCGCCTGGTGGCTCATGCCTGGCAGTCCCTGGCCAAACAGGTGGCCCGGCTCGGCCCGAAGGCCCCGGACGAGCAGTGGCACCGAGCGAGGATCCAGGCCAAGCGGGCACGGTATGCCGTCGACGCGGTAGCCGAGGTCTTCGGCGACCCAGCCCGGGAGCTGGCAACCGGACTGGCACGGATCACCGATGTGCTCGGCGAGCACCAGGACGCCGTGGTGGCCGCCGAGACCTGTCGCGAGCTGGCGGCGAGCCCCCGGGTCGGTGGCCGGACCGGTTTCGCTCTCGGCCGCCTGCATGCCGGGCAGCGCGCAGCGGCCCAGAGTGCCCGACAGGAGCTGGTCCGCGTCTGGCCGGAGGTGTCGCGTCCGCGACTACGCCAGTGGATGGGGTGAGGCCGGCCAGGACCGCGCCGGCCAGGACCGCGCCGGGCGAGCCATGACGCGGGGAAGTCGATGATCCGGGCCGCCGGCACGGTGCTCTGGCGACCTGGACCGTCCGGGGCCGCTGAGGTCCATCTCGTCCACCGGCCCCGGTACGACGACTGGTCCTTCCCCAAGGGCAAGCTCGGCGCGCGTGAGCACGTGCTGATCGGTGCGGTCCGGGAGGTCCAGGAGGAGACCGGCATCCGTCCGCTCCTCGGCCGCCCGCTGCCCGACCAGCAGTACCTCGCCGACGGGGTGCCCAAGTTCGTCCGGTACTGGGCGGCGACCCCGGTGACCGAGAGCGGGTTCACCCCGACCCCGGAAGTCGACCAGGCCCGCTGGGTGCCGATCGAGGATGCCGCGCGGCTGCTGACCTGGCCCCGCGACCAGGAGCTGCTGGCGGCGTTTCTCACCGACCCGGTCCCGACGGTGGCTGTCGTGGTGCTGCGCCACGCCCACGCCCGGCCCCGGCGCAAGTGGATGGGCCCGGACTGCCAGCGGCCGCTCACCGTCCGAGGCGTGCAGCAGGCGCACCGCCTGGCCTCGATCCTCGGCACCTACCGCCCTCGCGAGATCATCGCCTCCGACACCCGGCGCACCCAGGACACGGTGGCCGAGCTGGCCGTGCTGACCGACGTCGCGGTCGGCACGGAGCCGTGCTTCGGGGAACCGGCAGGTCCACCGGGGGCAGCCGCGTTGGTGGCCGCCGGCCGCACGCTGGCGAGCGCTCCGGCGGGCCCGGTGCTGGTGTGCACCCACCGGCCGAGCCTGCCCTACCTGCTCGCCGGGCTGATCGGCCGGGACGAACCGGTCACCACGGGGGATCTCCCGGTGGACCCGACCCTGCCCCCTGGCGGGTGGCTGGTGGCGCACCTCGCCGCGGCCGCCGAGACACCCGCCCGAGGCATCGTGGCCTGGGAGCGCTTCGCCAGCTGACCGCTGTCGTGGCAGCGACAGCTGCGGGAGCTGGTCGCCGGGACGGTCATGATCTAGTCATGGACTCGTCATCGT
>JAJYSQ010000014.1 GCA_021793495.1 Actinomycetes bacterium | reverse complement strand
GAGTCCCGTCGTCCGTGGCGAAGCTGGCGAGCGCGGGACTGCACGCCCCAGATCGTCACCCGCCACAGCGCCTCGGCCACGATCGCCCGGCTCATCTTGCTGGCGCCCCGTTGGCGCTCGATGAACGTGATCGGCACCTCGACAACCCGGTATCCACGGCTGACCGCACGCCAGGCCAGGTCGACCTGGAAGCAGTACCCGGCCGAGGCGACCTGGTGCAGGTCGACTCCCTCGAGGGTGCTTCGGCGAAAGGCTCGGAACCCGCCGGTCGCGTCCTGCAGCGGCAGGCCCAGCGCCCAGCGGGCGTAGGTGTTCCCCCCTCGGGACAGCAGCGCCCGGGACGCAGGCCAGTTGACCACCCGTCCGCCCGGGACCCACCGCGAGCCCAGCACCAGGTCGGCGTCGGCGAGCCCGGCGAGCAGCGCCGGCAGGTCCTCCGGCCGGTGCGACCCGTCGGCGTCCATCTCGACGATCACCTCGTACCCGCGGTCCAACCCCCAACGGAAGCCGTCGAGGTACGCCGCGCCGAGCCCCTGCTTGGCCCGACGGTGGAGCACGTGCACCCCGTCGTCGCTGGCCGCCAGCCGGTCCGCCAGAGATCCCGTGCCGTCCGGGGAGGCGTCGTCGACCACCAGGAGGTCGACTCCCGGGGTGTGGGTGCGCACTCCCCCGACGATGATCGCGAGGTTGTGGATCTCGTTGTACGTGGGGATGATCACCAGCACGGATCCGGGTACCTCTCGCGTCCGGTCCGCCGGTTCCTCGCCGTCCGAGCGCTCGTGGGCGCGCCGCTCGTCGGGCGCGGGGGAACCCGTCGATCTGGTCACGACTCGTCTCCTCCTGGACGCCCATCGGCGCTGACGGCCTCTCGGGCCAAGGTGCCTCGCCGCCCGCGTATCCGTTCGATCAACGCCCAGACCAGGGGCAGTGCTCCCAGCAGGAGCAAACCGGTCTCCGGGTAGCCTCCGAGTCGGTCGGCGATGGTGAGGGTGGTACGCAGCGGGATGGTGGCCACCAGCTCGGCCTGGGTGAACGTGGGTGCCTGGGCCAGGATCTTGCCGTTCGGGGCGATGATCGCCGTGATGCCGCTGGTCGCTGCGATCAGCACGGCTCGTCCGTGCTCGACGGCCCGGAGCCGAGAGATGGCCAGCTGTTGTGCGGGCTGTGCGGTGTGTCCGTACGTCGCGTTGTTGGTCTGCACGATCAGCACCTGGGCGCCCAGGGTGACCGGGGCGCGGACCAGCCCGTCGTACGCCACCTCGTAACAGATGACGTCGCCTACCGGGACCCCACCGATCCGCAGGAGTCCGGGATGGTGCCCGGGTTCGAAGTTCTGCGGGATCCGGGACAGCTCGCTGATGTACCGCGCCAGCACCGAGCGCCAGGGCACGTACTCTCCGAAGGGGACCAGGTGCTGCTTGACGTAGGTCTGGCCCGGCCCCGTGGTCGGGCTCCACACGATCCCTTCGTTGAGCAGGTACGGACCGTTGGAGGCGGCCACGACGGCCCCGACGAGCACCGGCACCCCCACGGCCCGGACCGCCTGGTCTACCAGGGCTCGGGCGCCCGGGTTGGTGTACGGGTCCAGGTCGTCGGCATCCTCCGGCCAGACGACGAAGGCCGGCTTGGCGACCTGACCGGCGGCGATCCGCCGGGCCAGAGCCTCGGTGGCCGCCACGTGGTTGCGCAGCACCTGCGCGGGTCGGTTGCCGAGGAAGTTCAGCCCGGGAGCAGGGACGTCCCCCTGCACCACGGCCACGGTCAGCGGTCGCCCGGTCGTCGGCAGCCGGACGAGCAGACCGGCCGCTACCAGCAGCACAGCTCCCCCGGCGCTCCCCCAGGTGAGCCATCCGGCTCGCACCGCTGCGGTGCCGGGGTCGTCCAGCCGCCCGGGCTGCGGGCGACGGGCGTGCGTGCCCCGCCAGCGGACCACGCCGAGGACTGCGCCGGCCAGCAGCGTGCCGACCAGCGCGGTCACGAACGTGTCCAGCGGGGCGCCGCCGAGAGCCGCGTAACGCACGAGGGGTGAGGAGGTCTCGGCGAAGGCCAGCCGGCCCCAGGGAAACCCACCCAGCGGCCACCGGTCGCGCACCGATTCCTGGACGACCCACAGCGCGGCGGCCCATACCGGCCAGCCCGGTAGCCGGACCACCAGTGCGGTGGCTCCCATCTGCACCGCGAGGTAGAGAGCCTCGACCACGGACAACGCCAGCCATGCGTCGGTACCGACGACCCGCATCCAGTCGAGCAAGAGCAGGAAGAACCCGAGCCCGCCGACCAGCCCGATCAGCAAGCCGGTCCGGACCCGGACGCCCCGCACCGCCAGCGTGAGCATGGCGACCGCCACCGGAGCCAACGGCCAGATCCCGGCCGGTGGGAAGGCCTGGGTCAGCAGCAGGCCCGCACCACCGGCGACGAGCAGGCGGGGCCCGAGGTGGACCCGTGGGGCGGGCCTCGCCCGGGTGACCGTGGTGTCGAAGGAGCCGGCGCGGGCGGTGCTGACCCGAGCCAGGACCGTACGGGGCAGCCCCGTGCGAGGCATCACGGTCATCGAGACCTGGACCGCCGGTCGTCGCGCACCGGGTGCTCGTCCCTTTCGGTTCGTTGGGGCGCTCGGCGTCGCGGGGGCGAGAACCCCGTCGGGAGCAGCCACGAGCGAGCGTCGGGGACATGCTGGGTCCCCGTTGCCCCACCGTAGTCCCCGGCCGATGGAGAAGCGGGCCCGCCTGCTCCTTCGGACCGGCCGGGGACCGCTGGCAGCGGCCCGCGCGACCGTTGTCTACTGGAGCAGACGGGCTCCGCTCCGTGCCCAACCTCCCGGCTCGACGCCGCGGCCCTGGGGTCACGGCCCGCGGGCACGGAGGCCAGATCCTCGCGAACCTGGCAGGAGTCGGCCGCCGATGAGGAGGCCGCGCTGGTCCGTGCGGGTCGGTCCCGTGCCGTTCCCCGGCCCGGTTGTCCAACGGTGGACGGCGCTGAACGTACCCCCTGTTCACCCACTGTCAACCCCTGGTTGACCTGCGGTGACGATCGTTGGTCCAGGTCAGCGCCCCCTCGGTGAAGCCAAAACTTTACCGGCGCCTTTACCCTGGTTACGGCGTGTCGCCTGGCGGCGGGACGACGACCGTGCCTCGCGCGCTCACGGCCAGCAGTGGCGGTTGCACGAGGCTCGCCGCAGATGGCCCGTGCTCGGGTCGGGACCGTGCGGCCACGTGCGCCGTCAGCTCCAGCTCGCGGCTGCGGTGGCCGATCCGGACGAGCCGGGCCGACACCTCGAGAACGTCCCCGGACCGTACCGGAGCGTGGAAGGTGACCTCCTGGTAGGCGGCGAAGAGACCCTCGTCCCCATCGGTGCGGATGCAGACCTCGGTGGCCACGTCCCCGAACAGCCCGAGCACGTACGCCCCATCGACGAGGTCACCGCCGTAGTGGGCGTGCGAGTAGGGCACGTACCGTCGATGGATGACCCTCAGGTCGAGCCTGGGATCTGGTAGGTCGGTCACGCAGGCCTCCGGGATGTCGCCGATGACGGTGGACGTCGAGCCGAGGTCGAGAAATCTTCCGCTCCGGCCGGTTTCTCGGCCAAGAGCCGGTGGACGAGGTAGCTGGCAACCTCGGATGGGGTGGTTCCCCGACCGAAGATCCGATCCACTCCGAGGTCGGTAGCCATCGACTCGTCGAAGCGCGGTCCGCCGACGACCAGCAGCGGCCGTCGGTCCGCCGGGTACGCCTCGCGGAAGGCGGCGGACATCTCTCGGGTGTTGTCCAGGTGAGCATCGCGCTGGGTCACGACCTGGGAGACCAGCACGGCGTCCGCGTGCAGGCGCTGGCTTGCCTCGACCAGCTCGGGGACCACCACCTGGGCCCCGAGGTTGTGCACCTCGATCTCGTGGTAGGACTCCAGCCCCTTCTCCCCCGCGATCCCCTTGAGGTTGAGGATGGCGTCGATCCCGACGGTGTGCGCGTCTGTGCCGATGCAGGCGCCGACCACGACCAGCGGCCGGTGGTGGCGCACCGTGATGGCAGTGTCCACGTCCTTCGCGGTGAGCAACGCGAACTCGCGTTCCACGACGTGGACCGCGGCCAGGTCCACCAGGTGGTTCACCCGGCCGTAGACCACGCAGAACGTGAAGTCCGGGCCGATCCCGGTCGCGTGCACGACCATCGCGGGGTCCATCCCCATCTTCTGAGCCAGCTGGAGGGCCGCTGCCTCGGCTCGCTTGTCGTGCGGGACCGGAAGCGTGAAGGAGAGCTGCACCATGCCGTCACCGGTGGTGTCCCCGTACGGTCGGATCACCGGGCCGTTCACGACGGTCTCCGGACCGGTGGCGCGGCGGGGGTGCGCACCGTCGCCGCGCGGGCGGAGACCTCGAGGAGCTCGGTGGCCGGGTTGTAGTAGCCATCCTGGATCCTTGAGACCCCGTCGAGGCCCTTGCCGGCGTCGGGCGGACGCTTCATCACCCCGAACGTGCCCTCGGCGATCGCGGCCAGCAGCCCGTCGTCGACGATGCGCTCGAGCAGGCCGACCGCCTCGTCCAGCACCGTACGGCCGCGGGTGGCGATGAACCCATCGGGCGCCGGGTGGAAGTCCTCCCGCAGCCGGCCGGCGGCGTTCATCACGTACCGCACGTTGCGCAGCGCCAGATCTCGGTCGGACAGCCAGGGCGTGACCGCCGCCTCGGTCATCATCCCGACGAGCAGGATCCCCTGCCCGGTCAGTGCCCCGGCGAGGTTGAAGAACCCGTCCAGCAGGTAGCCGCGAAAGATGTCACCGGTCATGTGCTTGGTCGGAGGCATCCACTTCAATGGCGCGTCCGGGAAGAGCTCTCGGGCCAGCAGGGCGTGCGCCAGCTCCAGGCGGAACGAGTCGGACAGGTCCGGGTTGATCTCGAAGGCGTGGCCCAGGCCCAGCTGCCAGGGCGCCAGCCCCGCCTCCAGTGCGAAGTACTCGTTGAGCAGCTGGCTGACCGTCACCGTGTGGGCCGCCTCGACCGCATCGGCCGTGGTGAGGTAGTTGTCCTCGCCGGTGTTGATGATGATCCCGGCTCGAGCGTGGATCTGCCGGGAGAACCGCTGGTCGACGAAGGTGCGTACCGGGTTGATGTCGCGGAACAGGATCCCGTACATCGAGTCGTTGAGCATCATGTCCAGCCGTTCCAGGCCGGCCAGGGCGGCGATCTCCGGCATGCACAGCCCGGAGGCGTAGTTCGTCAGCCGCACGTACCGGCCCAGCTCGGTGGAGGTCTCGTCCAGCGCGGTGCGCATCAGCCGGAAGTTCTCCTGGGTGGCGTAGGTGCCGGCAAACCCTTCGCGGGTCGCACCCTCGGGCACGTAGTCCAGCAGCGACTGCCCGGTGGAGCGGATCACGGCGATGACGTCCGCTCCGGCCCGGGCGGCGGCTTGGGCTTGCGGGATGTCCTCGTAGATGTCGCCGGTGGCCACGATCAGGTAGATCCACGGGCGGCGTGGCGGGTCGCCCAGCCGGGTGATCAACCGTTGTCGGGCGACCCGGTTCGCGTCGATGCGCCGGATCCCCCCGCCGACGGCGGTGCGGGAGGCCCGTCGGGCCCGGGTGGCGGCGGCCCCCGTCGGAACGGTGAACCGTACGGACCCAGCGGCCGTCCTGGCGGCCAGGTCGGTGAGGCCGGCATACCCGCCGGGACCGATGAGCTCGTGCCACACCGGCAGCGCGACCCCGTAGCCGATCCCCAGGTCGGTACGCACCCCGTCGACCAGGTGGTTGACCCACGGCACGCCGTCAGGGTCAGCGCCGGTGAGCCCGGCCAGGCGCAGCACGGCACGCTCGACGGACACCGTGGTATGCGTCCGGGCCAGCTCGACGATCGGACGACCGGCTCGTCGGGCCAGGGTGCGAGCCCGACGGACGGTGGTCGGGTCCAGCTGGAGCACCGGGGCGAACTCTGCGGTGGGGCGGCGGCCGTGGCTCATCGACGCTCTGGCCCTTCCGTGTCGTGGACGACGCGCCCAGCGACCACCGTACGTCGGCAGAAGGGGGTCGGGCCGGTGGGCTCCCCCACGTCGGGCAGCGCCGGTGTCCCGGAGCGGGGGTCGGTGGACCAGCGCGCAACCCGGTCGTCGGGCGCGGCGACCACCAGCTCCCCCGTGTGCCACACCGCGTAGGTGGCCAGCGCACCGGGCACCAGGGTGCCGGCGTCATCGCGGCCGATGGCCCGCCACCCGCCCCGGGTGTGCGCGGTGAACGCGGCGCGCGCGCTGAGCCGGGAGCCGGGCTCGTGGTGGGTGGCCGCCGCCCGGACGGCGGCCCAGGGTCCCATCCCGGTGACCGGGGTGTCGGAGCCGAAGGCCAGCGCGAGCCCGGCGGCGCTCATCCTGGCGAACGGGTTGGCGGCCAGCGCACGGCGGGCCCCCAACCGGCGGGCGTACATGCCGTGCGGGCCACCCCACGCGGCGTCGAAGACCGGCTGGACGCTGGCCACCACGCCGAGCCCGGCCATCTGCTGGATCATCTCGGGGTCGACCAGCTCGGCGTGCTCGACCCGTGGCCGATGAGCGCGGAGCACCTCGACGCCCAGCTGGGCGCCGGCGCCCGACAGCCCCTCGAGCACCGCGGCCAGAGCGGCGTCGCCGATCGCGTGGAACCCCACCGGCCAACCGGCCCTGGTCGCGGCGACCGTGTGGTCTCGGATCTCCTCGGCGTCGAGGTACTGGGCACCGCAGTGGTCGGCGTCGGCATAGGGCTGGCCCAGCGCGGCGGTGTGCGAGCCGAGCGACCCGTCCACCGACAGGTCTCCGCCCAGGCCGACCACACCGAGCTCCCGGGCCGTGGCGAGGACCTCGGCGTCCCTGCCGTGCCCGGCCCCCAGCCGGACAGCCCAGTACGCGAACACCTCGGGTCCCATCGGGTCTGCGTGACCGGACCGGGCGTGGGGGTCTCGGAGCTCGGCGAGCATCGCAAGATCCTCGGGTTCGGTGCCCATCTCGTGAACCGCCCCGATGCCCAGGCGGGCGGCCTGAGCCAACGCGGCACGCTGGGCGCCACGGCGCTGCACAGGGCCGACCCCGGCCAGCGCGGCCGCGGCCACCAGGGTGTTGGCCTGCTGTCTCAACGGACCGCACGGGTCCCAGCCCGGGGCAGCGCCGGCATCGGGCACCGAGTCGACCAGTGCCGAGGACGCCAGGCAGGAGTGCACGTCCACCCGGGACAGGTAGGCCCGCCGACCGCCCACCGCCCGATCCACCTGCTCGCGGCTCGGCACCGGACCCGCCGACCAGTCCGTCTCGTCCCACCCATGACCGAGCACGGTGGCCGACGCGGGCAACCGTGCGGTGGCCTCGGCCAGCCGGTCGAGCAGCTCGCTGGCCGAGGCCACCGCACGCAGGTCGACCCCCTCGAGAGCCAAGCCGGTACGGGTCAGGTGCACGTGGGCGTCGACGAAGGCCGGCGTGACCAGGGCTCCACCGAGCTCGACCCGCTCGTCGGAGTCGGCGGCGAACGCAGCGGCGGCGCCGTCCTGACCGACCCAGGCCACCCGGTCGTCGACGACCAGCATCGCGGTGGCGAACGGGTCGGCCGGAGAGTAGATGGTTCCGCCCACCAGCAACGTGGTGCTCACCGGTCCATCCTGCCCTCGAACATGGCACGCACCCCCGGTGTGGTACGAAGCAGGTCCACCGCGTACTCGGCGTGGCCCGGCACGTAGCCGTTGCCGATCACCATGGTCACGTCGGCCGCCAAGCCCTCGGCACCCAGCGCGGCCGCAGCGAACGACGTGGCCATGCTGAAGAACACCACGGTGCCGCCCTGCGCGGTCGCCAGGATCGCGGAGTGCTCGGTACCCGGGACGTCCACGCACACCACGGTGACGTCGGCCGGCCCGCCCGCGGTGATCACCGCCGAGGACAGGGCGACCGGGTCACGGGCGTCGGCGAGCACCACCGTGTCGGCGAGCCCAGCGGCGGTCAGCGCGTCCCGTTCGGCCACCGTCGGGACCACCGCGACGGTGGCCCCGGCCCCGGCCCGTCGCGCCGCGGCTAGTGACAAGGAACCGCTCTTGCCGGCTCCACCGATCACCAGGACCCGCGGGCGGTGGTCGGTGGTGACCTTCTCGGCCACCACGCGGGCGGTCAGCGCCGGAGCCCCGCAGACGTCGAGGACCGCCAAGGACAGCCGTGGGTCCAGGTCCTCGGGAAGCACCGCGGCGATGGAGCGTCCGAACAAGATGGCCCAGCCCGCGGTGGGCACCTGCTCGGACCGGGCGTCCCAGTCGCGCAGCTCGTCGGTGATCCGCAGCGGGGTGAGGGTGAGCGAGACCAGGGTGGCGACACGGTCACCGACCCGTAGCCCGAGCGGGGAGCGCGGTCCGACCTCCTCCACCACCCCGATCAGCATCCCACCGGACCCGGTCACCGGATTCTGCATCTTGCCTCGGGTGGCGATGGTCTGGCACACCTCGGCGCGGACCGCTCCCGGGTCGTCCGGGTGGGCCGTCGTCAGCTGGCGGAAGGATGCGGCGTCGAGGTTCAGCCGTTCGACGCGCACCCGGACCTCGTCCGGCCAGAGCTCCCGGCTGCTGTCCAGTCGCCAGGCTGCCTGGGGCAGGGCGCCTGCGGGCTCGAGGACGCGGTGCACCCCCACGGCGGACCCGGTGCGATGCGGGGTGGGCGTCACCGGTGGCCTCCACTGGCTCGGGACCGCGCGCGGGGCTGGAACTCTTGCGGTCGTTTGTTGCTGACACCGTAGTTTCTCGCGTAGATTCGACGAACTGCAAGTGAACGTCCGTCCAGGGTGTGTCGTTGCGCCCGCCCGGGAGGAAGTGAGGGACGAGGGACCCGTGGCCGACCAGCCCTACCTCTACCAGCGCCGGGAGCTCGTCGAGCCCGACTGGACCCGGCTGCCGGGCTGGGCGGGGGTGACCGAGCGCGAGTGGGACG
The DNA here is from genome assembly GCA_021793495.1 of Actinomycetes bacterium. Classification (GTDB taxonomy): domain Bacteria; phylum Actinomycetota; class Actinomycetes; order JAJYSQ01; family JAJYSQ01; genus JAJYSQ01. The sequence continues at coordinate 1,853 of JAJYSQ010000014.1, read as the reverse complement.
ACCCACAGTGGCAGCGAGCGCACTGCGTGAAGAACTCTCGTCAGCTGCGAGGGGTGCTCGGCGACCGGCTGGCGGACCGGTTCTACGCCGACCTCGAACGCGACCAGGAGCAGCGGGCCACCATGTCCATGCTGCTCCCGCCCCAGATGCTCAACACCATGGTCGTCGAACCGATGGCCGCCGGGTCTGCCTTCACCGAGGCGTTCTACGCCGACCCGGTGCGCCGGTACATGCTCCCGGTCTTCTCGGACCGGCGCACGGACTGGCCCAGCCACCCGTACGCCACCCGGGACTCGCTGCACGAGCACGACATGTGGGTGGCGGAGGGGCTGACCCACCGCTACCCCACCAAGGTGCTCGCCGAGCTGTTGAGCACCTGCCCGCAGTACTGCGGGCACTGCACGCGCATGGACCTGGTCGGCAACTCCACGCCGATGATCGACAAGCTGCGTTTCGCGCTCAAGCCGGTCGACCGGATGGACGCGATGATCGCGTACCTGCAGGCCCACCCGCAGGTACGCGACGTCGTCGTCTCCGGTGGTGATGTGGCGAACCTGCCGTGGCCGCGGTTGGAGGCGTTCGTCTCCCGGCTGCTGGACCTGCCGAACATCCGCGACATCCGCCTGGCCAGCAAGGCCCTGATGGGCATGCCCCAGCACTGGTTTGCCGATGACGTGCGCGCCGGGGTGGAGCGGCTGGCCACCACCGCGCGGTCCCGCGGGGTGTCACTGGCCATCCACACGCACGTCAACGCCGCGCAGTCGGTCACCCCCTCGGTGGCGCGAGCGGCCCGTGCGATGTTCGAGGCCGGGGTTCGTGACGTCCGCAACCAGGGGGTGCTGCTGCGCGGGGTGAACGACTCCTCCTCGGCGCTGCTGGACCTGTCTTTCGCCCTGCTCGACGGCGCCGGGATCATGCCCTACTACTTCTACACCTGCGACATGATCCCCTCTAGCGAGCACTGGCGGACCTCGATCGCCACGGCCCAGGAGCTGCAGCACCAGATCATGGGGTACCTGCCCGGCTTCGCCACACCACGGATCGTGTGCGACGTGCCGTTCGTGGGCAAGCGGTGGGTCCACCAGCTGGCCGGGTACGACCGGGTCCGGGGCGTCTCAACCTGGACGAAGAACTACCGCACCAGCATCGAGGCGGACGACCCCGAGGCGTTGAGCCGCACCTACGAGTACTACGACCCGGTCGACACCCTGCCGGCGGAGGGTCAGGCATGGTGGGCCGAGCACGCACGCACCTCGGTTCCTGATCATCTGCTCGACGCCGTGCTTGCGGCTGCCGCATCCCGAGACGCTGCCGCCCACGAGGCGACCGATCCCGCCACAGCGTCGCTGGGAGGGCTCAGCTCCGCGTGAGCGGACCGATGCGCGCCATCGTGGTCGAGTAGGTCTGGGCCTGCACGATCGGGTCGCGGCTGGCCGCGGCGGAGGAGGCCACGGGAGCCAGGGACCGCAGCGCCGCGGTGATCAGTACGAACGGGTCCGCCGCCGACCCCGGTGCGGAGCTCGGGGCTGTCGCGACCGCCGGTGACGAACGGGTCGCCGATCGCGAGACCGGCTCGCTGCGCATGGGCACCGTCCCGGCCTGGCTCCGCGACGCCGGTGAGCTCCTCGGTGCCGGTGAGCGTGGCGGCACCGCCACGGTGGGGCTCCCGGAGGGCATCCGGAAGTCCTCGGTGATCCACAGGAGCCCGTGCGTGTCACGGACCACCCCCACCCCCACCTGGGCGTACCCGCCGAGGATGTTCGCCCGGTGCGGCGGGGATGCGAGGAAGGCCGCGTTGACCCCCCCGCTGGTCGAGCCCTCGCCCACGTTCTCCCCCACTCTCGTCCAGCAGC
>JAJYSQ010000013.1:313-10935 GCA_021793495.1 Actinomycetes bacterium | reverse complement strand
CTGAACATAGGGGCTGACCATCCGGCCCGGTCGATGCAGGACACGTTCTTCATCGACCCCCTGGAGTCCGGTCTGGTACTGCGTACCCATACCTCACCGGTCCAGGCCCGCACCCTGCTGTCTCGTCAACCACCGGTGCACGTCGTCGTACCTGGACGTGTGTACCGTTCCGATGAGCTGGATGCCACGCACACCCCGGTGTTCCACCAGGTGGAGGGGTTGGTGGTCGACCAAGGGATCACCTTCGGCCACCTGAAAGGGACGCTGGAGATGTTCGCGGCCGAGATGTTCGGAACCACCCTGGCACTGCGCTGGCGCCCCTCGTACTTCCCCTTCACCGAACCATCGGCCGAGGTCGATCTCGAGTGCTTTGCCTGCCGCGGCGCGTCGGTCGGCGATCCGGACGCTGGCTGCCGCACCTGCGGCTCCCAGGGGTGGATCGAGTGGGGTGGTTGCGGGGTGGTCAACCCACGGGTCCTGGTGGCCTGCGGGGTCGACCCGGACCGGTACTCGGGGTTCGCCTTCGGCATGGGACTGGAGCGGACCTTGATGTTCCGCCACGGGATCACCGACATGCACGACCTGGTGGAGGGTGACGTGCGGTTCACCCGTGCGTTCGGGATGGAGATCTGATGCGGGTCGCGATGTCCTGGCTGCGGGAGGTCGTCGGCCTGCCCGCGGCGACCACCACGCGCGAGGTGGCCACGCGGCTGACCGGGGTCGGCCTGGAGGTCGAGGCCATCGAGCCGGTCGGGCAGGGGGTATCGGGTCCGATCGTCACCGGCCGGGTGCTGGAGTTCGACGAGCTCACCGCCAGCAACGGCAAGACGGTGCGGTGGTGCCAGGTGGACGTGGGCGAGCCGGAGCCCCGGGGGATCATCTGCGGGGCCCGGAACTTCTCGGTGGGCGACGTCGTCGTCGTCAGCCTGCCGGGTGCCGTGCTGCCTGGCGGGTTCGCGATCGTGGCCCGGAAGACCTACGGGCACACCTCGGACGGGATGATCTGCTCGGCTCGTGAGCTGGGCCTGGGGGAGGAGCACAGCGGAATCCTGGTGCTCGGCGACGACCGCCAGCCGGGCGAGGACCTGGTCGGCATGCTCGCCGCTCCCGACGAGATCCTGGACATCGCCGTGACCCCGGACCGCGGCTACGCGCTCTCGGTGCGCGGGGTCGCCCGCGAGACCGCCGCCGCCTTCGGGCTGCCCTTCACCGACCCGGCGGCGCGCCTGGCGCCACCGGCCGGGCCCGACGGCTGGCCGGTGGCGGTCCAGGACGCGCCCGGGTGCCCGCGGTTCGTGGCCCGCCAGGTCGTCGGGATCGACCCGGGTCGCCGGACCCCTGACTGGCTGGCCCACCGGATCCGTGCCGCCGGGATGCGTACGGTCGGCCTGGTGGTCGACGTGACGAACTACGTGATGCTCGAGCTCGGCCAGCCTCTTCATGCCTACGACCGTGCCCGGGTCGTCGGCACGCTGCAGGTGCGCCGTGCTCGTTCCGGTGAGCGTCTGGTGACGCTGGATGCGACCGTGCGCGACCTGGACGTCGAGGACCTGGTGATCGCCGACGGGTCCGGTCCGGTGGGACTGGCCGGAGTGATGGGAGGGGCCCGGACCGCCGTCGGGGCCGGGACGACGGAGGTCCTGGTGGAAGCGGCCGTGTTCGACCCCGTGCTGGTGACCCGCACCGCCCGTCGCCACCGGCTGCTCAGCGAGGCATCCCGCCGGTACGAGCGAGGGGTGGACCCTGACCTGCCGCCCGCCGCGGCCGACCGGGTGGTGGAGCTGCTCTGTGCCCATGGGGGTGGTACGCGAGTCCCGGAAGTGACGGATGTGGACCACCGCCCGGCCCGGCGCACCATCGAGATGGCCCTCGACTCCCCCGGCAGGGTGGCCGGGCGGGCGTATGCCGAGCAGCAGGTGCGCGCGGCGCTCGAGCAGGTGGGGTGCGACATCGCCGGTGCCGGTGCCGGCGGGATCGCGGTGACCGTCCCTTCCTGGCGCCCGGACCTCTGCGAGGTGGCCGACCTGGTCGAGGAGGTGGTACGCCTGTTTGGTCTGGATTCCATCCCCTCGGTGCTGCCGAGCGCTCCGGCCGGCCGAGGACTGAACCCCGGTCAACGGTGGCGGCGGCGGGTCTCGCGGGTGCTCGCGGCCACCGGGTACGTCGAAGTGATCAACCCGCCCTTCGTCGGGCCGGCCGACTGGGAGGCTCTGGGCGTCGTGGTCGAGGATCCGCGCCGCCGGGCGGTGCAGGTGGCCAACCCGTTGTCCGCCGAGCGTCCGATCCTGCGGACGAGCCTGCTCCCCGGGCTCGTGGAGACCGCACGGCGCAACGTCGGGCGGGGCAACGCCGACCTGGCCCTGTTCGAGATGGGCCGGGTCTTCCTCCCCCGAGCCGGACAGCCGCCCAGCGCCGGACGACCGGCGACCGACCGACGACCCAGCGACGCCGATCTCGCCCGGATCGAAGCAGCGCTGCCCGAGCAGCCGTACCGGGTCGCGGTGGTGGCGTCCGGGGCGTTCCAGGCCCGGAGCTGGTGGAGCCCGGGTCAGCCGGTGACCTGGGCAGACGCGGTCGAGGCAGCCCAGGTCACGGCCGCTGAGCTCGGCGTCGAGCTGTCGGTGACCGCTGGTCGGCTGGCTCCCTGGCACCCGGGACGCACCGCGGTGCTCAGCGCAGGCGGCCAGGACGTCGGACACGCCGGCGAGCTGCACCCCGCGGTGGTGGCTCGACTGGGGCTGCCGGAGCGCTCGGTGGCGATGGAGATCGACCTGGACGCTCTCGTCAGGTTGGCGCACCCCGTGGTCGCCGCACCGGTGGTCTCCACGTTCCCGCCGGCCTCGGTGGACGTGGCCCTCGTCGTGGCCGACACGGTCCCGGCGAACCAGGTCGCCGCTGCGCTGCGTACCGGCGCGGGCGACCTGCTGGAGAGCCTGTGGCTGTTCGACGTCTACCAGGGCGAGCAGGTCCCGGCCGGGCACCGCTCGCTGGCGTGGTCCCTGAGGCTTCGGGCCGCGGACCGCACGCTGACCGCGGTCGAGGCCGCTGCGGTACGTGACACGGCGCTCGCTTGCGCGTACGAGGCGACCGGGGCGGTCTTGCGTGGGTGAGGATCGGGCCGGCGAGCGCCCCGCGGACCTGGGCCCGGACCTGGCGGGTCAGGTCGCCGTGGTGACCGGCGCGTCCGGCGGGATCGGGCGCGCCTTGGCTCTCGGGCTGGCAGCGGCCGGGATGAGGGTCGGGCTGCTCGGGCGCAACCGGACCCGGTTGGACGCGACCCTGCGGGCGGTGGTGGAGAGCGGGGGTCGAGGAGTGGGGCTGCCGTGCGACGTGACCGACCGCGAGCAGGTCGATCAGGCGGTGGCCGCGGTCGAGCGCGACCTGGGACCCGTCGACCTGCTGGTGAACAGCGCCGGGCGGATCGAGCGGTCCGAGGTGCCGGTGTGGCTCAGCGACCCAGGGGAATGGTGGGCGGTCGTCTCGGCCAACCTTCTCGGGTCCTACCTGACCATTCGTGCCGTGGTGCCGGGCATGGTGGCCCGGGGGCAGGGCCGGGTCGTCGGTCTGAGCACCGGTTTCGCCGTGCGGGACCAGGACACCTACAGCGCGTACGCGGCGAGCAAGACCGCGCTGGTCCGCTTGACCGGAGCGCTGGCCCGGGCCGGCACGGCGCACGGAGTGCGAGCCTTCGAGGTCTCCCCGGGCCTGGTCCGGACCACGATGTCCACCTCGATGCCGATGCATGCCGAGGTTCCCGAGGAGCGCTGGACCCCGGTGGAACGGGTGGTGGAGATGGTGGTCGAGATCGCCGCGGGGCGGTTGGACGAGCTGTCTGGGCGAGTCCTGCGTGCCGGTACGGATGACGCGCCCGCGCTGCGGGCGTGGGCCGGATGGATCGTCCAGACGGATGCGCGGACCTTGCGGCTGCGGACGTACGGCACCGACGATCCGATGTCGGGGTAGCCGCAACGGCGAGCGAACGGTCGAGCCAGCGGAGCCATGACTGAATAGTTTTGCGCTATGCCGCATGGATGGGGCTATGCTGGTCGCTGCGGTCCGGACCAGCCGGGCCAGGGCGGAGGGCGACGGGGCATGGGGCTGCGGGCCGCGGTGGCCGGCGCCAGCGGGTACGCCGGTGGCGAGCTGCTGCGACTCCTGACCGACCACCCGCAGATCGAGGTTGCCACGGTCACCGCCGGTACCAGCGCGGGTGACCGGGTCGGCGACCACCACCCCAACCTGGGCCCGCTGCGCGACCGGGTCCTGCAGCCCACCAGGCCCGAGGTGCTTGCCGGGCACGACGTGGTGTTCCTCGCGTTGCCCCACGGGCACTCCGCCCGGCTGGTCGAGGCGTTGGACGACGAGGTGGTGGTCGTCGACTGCGGTGCGGATTTCCGTCTGTCGGATGCGCAGGCGTGGTCGCGCTACTACGACGGCCCGCACGCCGGCAGCTGGCCGTACGGCCTGCCGGAGCTCCCTGGGGCGCGAGACCGCCTGCGTGGTGCGCGGAGGATCGCCGTACCTGGCTGCTACCCGACCGCGGTGCTGTTGGCGATCGCTCCCGCCCTGACCGCGGGGTTGGTCGTCCCGGACGTCGTTGCCGTCGCTGCCTCCGGGACCTCCGGTGCGGGGCGCACCCCGTCGCCTCGGCTGCTGGCTACCGAGGTCATCGGTTCGATGAGCGCGTACGGGGTCGGTGGCACCCATCGGCACACCGCGGAGATGGTCGCCGAGCTGACCCGGGTGGCTGGTCAGCCGGTCCGGGTGTCCTTCACCCCCACGCTGGCTCCGATGACCCGGGGCATCCTGGCCACCGTCGTCGCTGCCGTGCGTCCCGGTGTCGATGACGACCGGGTCCGCGAGGTGTACCGGCAGGCCAGCCAGCCAGAGCCGTTCGTGCACCTGCTGGCCCCGGGACGTTGGCCGACGACGGCCGCGACAGCCGGGTCCAACACCGCGCACCTGCAGGTCACCGTCGACCGGGACGCGGGCACGCTGGTCGCGGTCGCGGCGATCGACAACCTGACCAAGGGGACCGCGGGCGCGGCGATCCAGTGCGCCAACCTGGCGCTGGGCTTTCCGGAGACCCTCGGCCTGCCCGTCACCGGAGTGGCTCCATGAGCGTCACCGCGCCCGCGGGCTTCCGGGCGGCCGGGGTGGCCGCGGGGCTGAAGTCCAGCGGGGCCCCGGATGTGGCGGTGGTGGTCAACGATGGCCCACGCCACGACGCGGCCGCCGTGTTCACCGCCAACCGGGTCGCCGCTGCCCCCGTGCTCTGGTCCCGGCAGGTGGTCGCGGACGGGCGGTTGGACGCGATCGTGCTGAACTCCGGCGGGGCGAACGCCGCAACCGGCCCGCCAGGGTTTGCCGACACCCACCACACGGCCCAGGAGGCGGCACGGCTGCTGGGGGTGTCCACGCTCGACGTCGCTGTCGCCTCGACCGGGCTGATCGGGGTGCGGTTGCCGATGCCGGTGCTGCTCGGCGGGGTGGCCCGGGCCGTCGGCGGACTGAGCACCGACGGGGGTGCGGACGCCGCCGTGGCCATCATGACCACCGACACGCGGCCGAAGACGACGGTCGCACGCGGTGCCGGGTACCGGGTCGGTGGCATGGCCAAGGGGGCCGGCATGCTGGCTCCCGCTCTCGCGACCATGCTCGTCGTGCTGACCACGGACGCCGTGGTCGAACCGGGCGTGCTGGACTCGGCACTGCGGGCAGCCACCGCGGTCACGTTCGACCGGGTGGACTCCGACGGCTGCCAGTCGACTAACGACACCGTGGTCCTGCTGGCCAGCGGGGCGAGCGGGGTGGTGGTCCGACCGGACGAGCTGACCGGCACCCTGACCCGGGCCTGCGCGGACCTGGCTGCCCAGCTCGTCGCTGATGCCGAGGGAGCCCACCACGAGGTTGCTGTCCGCGTCGTCGGTGGCGCGGTCGAGTCCGACGCGCTCGAGGTGGCGCGGGCCGTCGCGCGCAACGCCCTGGTCAAGTGCGCCATCTTCGGGCGCGACCCGAACTGGGGCCGGGTGCTCGCCGCTGTCGGCACGACGCACGCGGCATTCGACCCGTCCGTGCTGGACGTGACCATGAACGGCGTTCCGGTGTGCGTGGACAGCGCCCCCGGGCAACCGCGAGAGCTGGTGGACCTGTCCGGGCGCTCGGTCAGCATCGTGATCGACCTCAAAGCGGGACCGGCCGAGGCGACGATCCTGACGACCGACCTGACGTACGACTACGTCCGGGAGAACGCGGAGTACCCGACGTGAGCGGGTCGAGGCCACCTTCGGCGCCATCGGCCCCGGTCCGCGTGGACGACCGGTCCGAGACGATGGTCAAGGCCGCCACCCTGGTGGAAGCGCTGCCCTGGCTCACCCGGTTCCACGGCAGCGTGCTGGTGGTGAAGTACGGGGGGCACGCGATGGTCGATCCCTCGTTGCAGCGGGCGTTCGCCGCCGACATGGTCTTCCTGCGCCTCGTCGGCATCCACCCGGTCGTGGTCCATGGCGGTGGGCCGCAGATCTCCACGATGCTCACCCGGCTGGGCCTGCCGGTGGAGTTCCGGGGGGGTCTACGGGTGACCACGGCCGAGACGGTCGACGTGGTCCGCATGGTGCTGGTCGGTCAGGTCGGCCGGGAGCTGGTGGGGTTGGTCAACGAGCACGGCCCCTACGCAGTCGGCATGTCCGGTGAGGACGCGCACCTGTTCACCGCGGCGCGTCGTCCCGCGGTGGTCGACGGGAGGCCGGTGGACGTGGGACTGGTCGGTGACGTGGTGGCGGTCGACCCGGCGGCGGTCCGTGACCTGATCGACGCGGGGCGGATCCCGGTGGTGGCCAGCGTGGCCCCCGACTCCAGCGGCCAGGTGCTGAACGTCAATGCGGACACCGCGGCCGCAGCGCTCGCGATCGCGCTCGGCGCAGCCAAGCTGGTCGTGCTCACCGATGTGGAGGGGCTGTACCGGGACTGGCCGGTGGCGAACAGTCTGATCAGCCAGATCCGGGCGGACGAGCTGGCAGACATGCTGCCGGGGCTGCGCTCCGGGATGGCTCCCAAGATGGAGGCGTGCTTGCGTGCCGTGCGTGGCGGGGTCGGCCAGGCCCAGGTGATCGACGGGCGGGTGGCTCACTCGCTGTTGTCGGAGGTCTTCACCGACCAAGGCATCGGGACGATGGTGGTGAACTCGTGAACGGCGAGGCAGCGGTGGGTGGCGTCGGGGTCGGCAACGCCGGGTACGCCACCCGGTGGGAGCGGGCGATGATCGCCTCGTACGCCACCCCGACCGTGGCACTCGTCCGCGGTCAGGGTGCCTGGGTCTGGGACGCCGACGGCCGGCGATACATCGACCTGCTCGCGGGGATCGCGGTGAACGTCCTCGGTCACGCCCACCCGGCGGTGGTCGAGGCGGTCACCCGCCAGGTCGCGACCTTGGGCCACACGTCCAACCTGTACGCCCACGAACCCGGGTTGCGTCTGGCGGAGCGACTGCTCGGTCTGGCAGGCCGGGACGGACGGGTCTTCTTTGCCAATTCCGGTGCCGAGGCCAACGAAGCGGCCCTGAAGCTTTCCCGGCGTACCGGGCGCCAGCGGGTGGTGACCACCGAAGGGGCGTTCCATGGACGGACCTTCGGTGCCCTGTCGCTGACCGCGCAGCCGGCCAAGCAGGAACCCTTCCGCCCCCTGGTGCCCGGCGTCGTGGCGGTGCCGTACGGGGACAGCGCCGCCCTGGCTGGCGAGCTGGACGACCGTACCGCGGCATTCTTCGTGGAGCCGGTGCAGGGGGAGGCGGGAGTCGTCCTGCCCCCCCCGGGGTATCTGTCCTGCGCCCGGGAGCTCACCCGTGGGGTCGGGAGCCTGCTCGTCGTCGACGAGGTGCAGACCGGGATCGGGCGGTCCGGGGCGTGGTTCGCCTACCAGCACACCGAGATAGAACCCGATGTGGTGACCCTCGCCAAGGGCCTCGGGGGAGGGCTGCCGATCGCGGCGATGCTGTGCTTCGACGCCGCCGCGAGCCTGCTGACCCCCGGCAGCCACGGGTCGACGTTCGGCGGGAACCCGGTGGCCGCGGCCGCTGCCCTCGCGGTGCTGGACACGATCGAGGCGGATGGGTTGCTGGACCGGGCTCGCGAGCTGGGGGCTCGGATCTGCGACGGGGTACGCCGGATCGAGCACCCGTTGGTCGCCGAGGTGCGCCAGGCCGGGCTGCTGATCGGGGTGGTGCTCACCGAACCGTCGGCCGGCGCCCTGGAGGCGGTCCTGCGCCGCGCCGGGTTCCTGACCAATGCCGCCGCGCCGGACGTGCTGCGGCTGGCGCCGCCGCTGGTGCTCACCGACGCTGACGCCGATGAGTTCCTCGCCGCCCTGCCGGGGGCCCTGGACACCGTCGAGGCTGCGGGTCTCGGACGCGGCACGGAGAGGGGATGACGGTGATCGGCATCGCTGCGGCCGCCGGCGTTCGCGCGCGTGCACCGCGCGTGGGCGAGGTCCGTGCTCCGGCGACCCGGGTCGCCCGCCACCGTCGCATCCTGGAGCTGCTGCGGCACGCACCGGTACGCAGCCAGACCGAGCTGGGACGACGACTCGCGGCCGAGGGGCTGCACGTGACCCAGGCCACGTTGTCCCGGGACCTGGAGGAGCTGGGCGCGGTCCGGATCCGGGATGCCGAGGGCACCTTGGTGTACGCCGCGCCCGCCGAGGGACCGGACCGGACCCCGCGAGTACCCGAGCCTGCCGAGGCCGAGGGTCGGGCCGCCAGGGTCCTCGAGGAGCTGCTGGTCAGCGCCGAGGCGTCCGGGCCCCTGGTCGTGGTCCGCACCCCTCCGGGCGGCGCGCAGTTCCTCGCCTCGGCGCTCGACCAGTCAGGTCTGCCTGGTGTCCTGGGCACGATCGCCGGGGACGACACGGTCCTGGTCGTCGCGCGGGACCCGCGCGCAGGCCGTGCGCTGGCTGGCCGTCTGGTACGGCTCGCCCAGGGCGGGCGGTCGGCGCCCACCACGACGGTGCCCGACCGGGCGCCGCGACCATCGAGATCATCCCGACAGGAGCCGTCAACGTGACTGAACGCGTGGTACTCGCCTACTCCGGTGGACTGGACACCTCGGTGGCGATCGGCTGGATCGCCGACCAGACCGGGGCCGAGGTGATCGCCGTCGCGGTCGACGTCGGCCAGGGCGGGGAGGATCTCGACACGATTCGCGCCCGGGCGTTGGCGTGCGGTGCCGTGGAGGCGGAGGTGGCCGACGCCCGGACCGAGTTCGCCGAGGGGTACTGCCGGCCCGCGCTGGCCGCGAACGCGCTGTACATGGACCGCTACCCCTTGGTGTCCGCGCTGTCCCGTCCGGTCATCGTCGAGCACATGGTGGCCGCCGCCCGGCGGCATGGGGCCGGCATCCTCGCCCACGGGTGCACCGGCAAGGGCAACGACCAGGTACGGTTCGAGGTGGGGATCGGGGCGTTGGCCCCGGACGTCCGGGTGATCGCGCCGGTGCGCGACTCGGGGATGACCCGGGACAAGGCCATCGCCTTTGCCGAGGAGCGAGGGCTGCCGATCGACGTCTCTCGACGCTCCCCGTACTCCATCGATCAGAACCTCTGGGGTCGTGCGGTGGAGACAGGGTTCCTGGAGGACATCTGGAACGCCCCGACCGAGGACGTGTATGCCTACACGGCCGACCCGTCGGTGCCCCGTCCGGCTGACGAGGTCGTGGTCGGGTTCGAGGCGGGGGTACCGGTCTCGTTGGACGGGGTGCGCCTGCCCTTCCTGGACGTGGTCACCCAGATGAACCGTCGCGCCGGTGCCCAAGGGGTGGGACGGCTGGACATGGTGGAGGACCGGCTGGTCGGGATCAAGAGCCGCGAGGTGTACGAGGCTCCGGGCGCGATCGCGCTGATCACCGCCCACCAGGAGCTGGAGAACGTGACCGTCGAGCGTGACCTGGCCCGGTTCAAGCGAACGGCCTCCCAGCGGTGGGCCGAGCTGGTCTACGACGGGCTGTGGTTCTCGCCGCTGAAGCGGGCGCTGGACGCCTTCGTCGAGCAGGCCAACCAGGCGGTCAACGGGGAGGTCCGCCTCGTGCTGCACGCAGGCCGGGCCGTGGTGACCGGTCGACGCAGCGAGGACTCGCTCTACGACTACGACCTGGCCACCTACGACACCGGCGACCAGTTCGACCAGAGCTTGGCCAAGGGCTTCGTCGAGCTGTGGGGCCTTCCCAGCCGGATCGCGGCGCGACGCGACCAGCGGCGGGGGACCAACGCGTGAGCGCCTCGGGCGCTGGGCCGCCGCGGCCGCAGGAGCCGCTGCCGGCGGCTGGCGTACGTCTGTGGGGCGGGCGGTTCTCCGCCGGCCCGGCGCCCGAGCTGGCCCGGTTGTCGCGCTCGGTCCAGTTCGACCTCCGGCTCGCTCCCTACGACCTGGCGGCCTCTCGAGCCCACGCCCGGGTGTTGTGCCGTGCGGGGCTGCTGGACGAGGCGGACCTGGCGTCGATGCTCCGCGGGCTGGACGAGCTGGAGGCCGACGCCCGAGCAGGTCGCCTGGTCCCGGCTGGCGAGGACGAGGACGTGCACACCCTGCTCGAGCGGGAGCTGGTCGATCGGGTGGGACCGGAGGTGGGTGGCCGGTT
>JAJYSQ010000013.1:0-303 GCA_021793495.1 Actinomycetes bacterium | reverse complement strand
CGATCTCCGACTTGCGGCTGTACCTTCGCGACCAGGCCCGTGGCATCGCCGTCGCCGTGCTGGACCTCGCCGGCGCCCTGCTGGAGCAGTCCGAGCGGCACGTCGAGGACCCGGCTGCGGGGTTCACCCACCTGCAGCACGCGCAGCCGGTGAGCTTCGGCCACGAGCTGGCCAAGCATGTGCACGCGCTGCTCCGCGACCTGGACCGGTTCCGGGACTGGGACGCGCGTACGGCGTTTTCCCCTCTGGGAGCAGGGGCTCTGGCCGGGTCCTCGCTCCCGCTGGACCCTGCGGCCGTGGCGG
>JAJYSQ010000012.1 GCA_021793495.1 Actinomycetes bacterium | reverse complement strand
CGGGGTAGAAGGAGTCGTGGTCGGCCATGGGTTTCTCCTAGCGTGAGACCGCGACGACCGGTGCCGCGGCGGGGACGGGCGCGAGCGTCCGGGCCGTGTCGGCGTGCGAGACCGTGGCAACGATCTCGGCCAGCCAGGTCTCCCGGGCGAGCGGGCTGTTCGGCTTTGGTCCGAGGCGTTGGAGCCAGTCGGGCTGCTCGTCGAGCACCGCTTCGGTGAGTGCTCGGACGCGGTCGTCGATGAGTTGGTCGATCTGGGTGAGCAGCGCTTGCCCGTCAGGGTCGAGCCCGGTCGCGTTACGCACGGCTGGCACGTCGTGGATGTCGAGCGCGTGGCGCTGGAGCCACCTCTGTGCGGCAGCCCGGAGCCGGGCTGCCGGGTCGGCCTCACTGTCGAGGTCGGCGACGAGCCGGCGAACGTCTCGCAGTGGCTCATCACTGATGAGGGCCACGCGATCGAGGGCGGCGAACAGCCGGCCGGCATCCGGGGACGTGGCGATCGCGTCGACGATCTCGCACTCGACGCCGAGTGCCTCCAGCCGGCTGCTCCATCGGGCTTCGGCGGCGTCGGCGTACAGACTGCGTCGGATCGGCTCGAGCCTGCGCAGGGATACGGCCTCGTCCTGCCGGGCGGCGATGGTGGCGGTGGCGGACTGCTCGGCGCCGGTGGTGGCCAGGATCGTGGCCAGCACGTCGCGGCCGTCGAGGGCGGCGTGCGGGTCGGGCAGGTCGTCGCACTCCGTGTCGAAGTCCACGGCCACGTAGACGTGGTTGGCGTCCCGGCCGCGGGTCATCGCCACGTACAGGTTCTCTCGCGTCATTCCGGCGTGGGCGAGCACGTGGGCCCGGTCGACGGTGATGCCCTGGGCGCGGTGGGTCGTGGTGGCGTAGGCGAGGTCGACGTTCTCGGCGACGTAGGCAGCCGGGAGGAGGACCGCGACGGCGTCGTCGGACCCGGGCGTGCCGACGACGCCGCGGCGGGCCAGGACGGTGCGGGCGGGTACGACGATCAGTGACCCGTCGGAGTTGACCGCGTGTACGTCCCACAGGTCGCCATTGCGCACGAACCCGCCGGGGCGGGTCAGGTGCCGGTCGTTGAGGCGAGTGACAACCCGATCCCCGACGCCGATCGCGACCCCGGCGCGGGTCGTCGTCCCGTCGGGCGCCACGAGGCCGTCCTGGACACGGTCGTTGTGGGCGCGCGTGTTGAGCGCGGCGACGGTGGCGGCGTCGGGGGCGAGCAGGATCGCGGCGTACCCGGCGGCGACGTCGGCCGACCATGCGGCGTAGGCGTCCTCGAGCATCGACTCGCCCGGGCCGGCGTGGATCCGTCCGGCGTCGTCGTACGCGTCGAGCACCCGCGGACTGCCGACGCGCAGCACCGCGGTGGCCGTGGCCTCCCAGGAATGAGCGAACCGCCACAGGGTGCGCAGCTGGGCGCCGCCGGTGCGGTCGACGAGCAGCCCGAACGCGCCACCGGCGTCCACAGCAGACAGCTGGGCGTGGTCGCCGACCAGCAGCAGCTTCGCGTCGGCGACGACGGCCTGGCGGGCCAGGTCGTCCAGCGCGAGGGTCCCGGCCAAGGAGGCCTCGTCCACGACGACGAGCTGGCCTGGGCTCATGGCCCACCGCCGCCGCTCGCGATCCAGCCCGAGTAGGGCGGTGTCGATCGTGCGCAACCGGCCCAGACTGCTCGGCCCGACGAGGTCGCCACGCATGACGATGAGCTGCTCGGTGATCGCGGCGCGGGTGGCGGCACCTAGGCCGGTGGACTCGTGCAACCACTTGGCGGTGTTCTCGCAGGCGATGCCGAGGGCTCCGGCCAGGTTCGCCGCAGCGGTCGACGAGGGTGCCAGGCCGATGACGCTGCCGCGGCCGTGCTCGCGTTCCCAGGCCCGGCGCAGCGCGGACAGGGTGGTGGTCTTGCCGGACCCGGCAGGTCCGACGAGCAGGTCGACCCGTCGCCCCGAGCCGGCAACCTGGCGGACGGCCGCCTCCTGGTCGTCGGCAAGCCTGCCTGTGGTGCCGGGAAGTGAGATGGCCTCGTCGAGCACTCGCGCGGTGGGTGCGGTGGTGTCGGCCGCGGCGGTCAGCAGGCGCTGCTCGGCGTCGAGGATCACCTGGTCGGTGAAGGTGTGCTCGCCGGGCCGGTCGAAGACCGAGCCGCCGTCGGGCCGGGCGTAGCGGCCGGTCGCGGTCAACACCTCGGGCGCTTCGAGGCTCACGCACCGTGCGAGGACGGCGTCGGTGATCGTGTCGAGGATGGCCAGCCGGTCGACTGGCGTGGCGGCAAGCATGCCCTTGGTCAGGCGGGTCGTCTCGGCCAGCACGTTCCAGCGGGTCCAGGTCGCGCGCCGCTCGCGCACCCCGGCCAGTGCCCGGTCCGCCAGGGTCTGGATCGCGACGCCGGGCACGTCGCCGACTCGCAGTGGGCGGACCTGGCTGCCGCGCAGCACCTGGGCGGTCAGTTCCTCGGCTGACAGCCCGGTGGCCTGCTGGGCCTGGTGCCGCCAGCGGGTGAGCAGGTCGCGCAGCGGCTGGACCTTCTTGGCGGGGCGGGTGGCGCGGGTGACCTGCTGCCGCAGCCGGATGATCTCGATCCGGTTGGGTCCGCGTCCGTGGGCGGCCATGAAGCGTGCGACCTGCACTGTCATCGCGTTGTCTATCTGGCTGGAGCGCTGGGAGAAGGTCGCCAGCAGGTCGTCGTCGACGCCGGCGAGCTCGAACGCCGGCGAGCGGTGGGCACCCCGCCCGCGCCAGCCCCAGGTGATGGGCAGCCGGCGGGCGACTTCGTCGACCAGGAACGCTTCGTAAACCTCCGAGACGGCCACGATCGCGTGGTGCAGGGCGCGGGAGTCGACCGACCGCCACGCCCGGTCGGGTCCTTGGACCTTGTTGGCGAGCACCACGTGGGTGTGCAGGTTCGGGTCGCCGGTACGCGAGTCCCAGTGGTCGAACGCTGCGGCCAGCCCGCCGCGGGTGACCTCCTGTCGGCACCCGTCCGCGCCGGTGCGCGTGAACAGGGCACGGTCCTCCAGGAACCCGATTGCCTGGTTCACTGCGGCGCCGTGGGCGTCGTGGACGGCCTGCCGGGTCGCAGGGTCCGCCAACGCCCACAGGGTCGAGACCGACTTCATCACCGTGAACGTCAGGTCGAAGCCCGCCACCGCGTGCGAGGTGTCCTTCGCCAACTCGACACGCGTGATCGCCTCCACCGCCTCGGCGCGCGCCCGGGCGTCCATCCCGACCGGCAGCGCGGCGACCCCGGTGGCGATCCGGTCGGCCGGGGAAGTCGCGGTGCGGAAGGCACGGCCAAGCGCCGCGCCGGTCAACGGATCGGTACCGCGCCCGAACAGGCGCGCCATCGCCTGCTCGTCGACCACCGCCCCGACCGGCAACAACCCCAGTGCGCTCGTCGATTCGGCTGCGCCCAGCCCGGCCAGGCCGCGGCCGATCCACCGGCCTGGCGGGTTGCCGAACTCGGTGTAGTACGCCGCCACCGGGTCCGCGCCGGTGCGCTGGCAGTCGCCGGTGGCGATGTTGCGCAGCAGGTACCGGTAACCGGCGCTGGCAGTCAGCTTGTGCATCGTCATCACCACGACGCCGCACCGCCCCGCCGCCGCCTGAAGGTCCCCATACCAACAGGTGTGCAGCCGACGACGAACACGCGACGGGCCCCGGAACTCGAAATGCCAAAGGAGTCCGCTCGTCTTGTCGTCGTCGGGTGGCTGGCACTGGGGCGGTCTGCCGGTGTCTGTCGGGTGACGGCCGCGCGGCCGCGCGGGTGGCGGGTGTCGGGCGTGGGGGAGGGCCTGTGCTCGGTTCGTCGTGCCCGTGGGGGGAGGGCTGCGATCGGCTGGTCGTGCCCGTCGCGTGTTCGACGAGTTGTGCACACCTGTTGGTGTGGGGCCTTGCGTCCACAGGTTCGCGGTCGCCAGGGCCGGCGCCGCTGGTGTCGACCGATCCTGCGGCGCGTGACGAATCTGCGGGAGGTACGAGATGGGACACACGTGGTCCAAGGGCGCCGACGCGGTGCTCGAGCACACGGCCGTCGACTGGGACGGGGTGTGGTCGTTGCTGTACGCCGCCAGCAAGGGGACCTTCCGGCTGTCGTTGCAGCTGCCGCTCGACGTGGGCGCCGAGCTGGCCTACGCGGGGATGGATATCTGCGAGGCGCGCGACGAGGTCGCCTGGGCGCACCCCGAAGTACCAATGACTGCGATCGCCGTCGACCTGGGCCCGATCGGCCCGGTCATCGACCTGCCAGCCACCACCGCGGTGCTCGTCGGGCTGCTGGATGCCGCGTCCGACCGGCTGAGCGTGCTGCAGGACGCCGATCTGGACCCCGACGCGCGCAGCTTGTCGCGGCAGATCACCTGGAGGGTCCGCTCTGCACGCGAGGTGCTCCAGGAGCTGGCGCGATGATCGCCACCTACGGCGACCTGGTCGGCTGGGCTGGGGTGGACATCCACACCGGGCTGCTGCGGGTCATGCGCCGCGGATTCGTCGACCACAAGCAGGCCCAGAACACCGTCGGTGCCTACTACGACCTGCTGGCCGCGCTGCGTTCGCACACGTGGTGGCTCATCGATCCGGCCCGGGCCCGCGGGGAAGAGCTGGCCCGAGCGATGCACCGCAAGGCTGACGACACTGACTTGGACATGGTGGCCGCCCGCCTGTTCGCCGGGTTCGGGCCGCTGGCACAGCGACCGGTCTGGCTGCCGTATCCCGACCCCGACTTCGACCACCCGTGGCGCGATGCCGCGGACAAGATCGGGGCCGCGACGGACCTGCTCGAGACCCACCTGGGTCCCCACCGCGAGCCCCGCTCGGAACAGGCGTGCCTCGTCCTGGATCCGGGCCAACGCCGCGGCGCCCTGGGCTTCGTCGCCATGCTCACCAGCGTGACCATGAGCGCGGACTCGGTCATCGGCGCGGCCTGCCGACACCGGGACATCCCCTGGCAGACCGTCACCAAGTGGCTGCCCGACCGGGACGCGACCAAGGTGCTGGTCCATCGGATGGGCGAGCTGGCCGCCCAGCACGGCGACGGCCGCAGCCTGCGGGATATCACCGCGAACCTCTACCCGGTTCGGGAGGACGACCCCGTGGTCGAGCTCGGCGACCGCATGTTGCGGCTACGGCACGCCGCCTGGGGCCTCGCCGCGACAACCCCCGACTACTCCGTGGTCACCCTGCACGACCTGGCCGGCCTGGGGATGGCCACCCACCTGCACACCGCAATCGCCCATGGCCTCGACCTCGGCGACGTGGCTCCGTCTCCGCACCGGCTCGTCGCCACCGCCCAGGCGTTCCAGGAACTGATGATCGACCTGCGCGACTACCTCGCACCCGGCCCACCGGACCCGGGCATCCGCATGGACATCCTCGCCGCCAGAGAGCTGCTCATGCAGATCGCCCCGCTGCACCGACCCACGCGTGCGCTGACGATCTCCGACCCCACCACGCGGGCCACGCTGTCCGCGCTGCACGGGGCCTGCGAGGTCATGGGCCAGGTCGCCCGGATGAACCAGGCGACGTTTGCGACCCTGGCACGCTCCGAGCAGATCCATGTCCCGACCAGGCTGCTCGACGGCGACATCCTCAGCGACGACCCGACGACCGCGCAGGCCAAGCTAAACGGCGTCCGGCGCGTGATCGCTCCGCCGGCCCGCGTCAGGCAGACGCTGCAGCACTACGAGGCCATCGGCGCCGTCACCGGCCACGTGGCCCTGTACCAGCCGGCCGTCGCGCACGCCGCCGACTACGAGCATCCCGCCCTCTTCCGGCAGGCCGAGTTCGAAGGACGACCATGACCGGCACCGCCGGACCTGGAACCGTCGAACGGCTGCGCGCCTGGGCCAACGGCTCCCTGCCCCTGTCGGCGGCCATCGAGCTGCTCGTCCGCGCCTTCGATGGACGTTTCGCCCGCACAGACGAGCCGTGGATCCGCGTCGAACCCAACGGGTCGAGCAGATCGGCAACATCTGCCAGGGGAGGGGGAGGATGACAAGCATGCACAGTTTGGCGCGCCTGGTCGACTGGTTGAAGCACGCGGCAGCCACGCTTCCGTTCATGCCTCAGCTTGCCGCCGCGCGATCTGAGCCGCTAGATCGGCCGAAGGTCAAGTTCCGGACGATGGGTGACACGCTGGCGATGATTCCTCACGTCGACGATCTCGACGCTGCGGAGCGGGCGAAGACTGACGACTCGATGCGGTCTGCCCTCACGCTAAGCCGGCCCGGGAACTGGTGGGGAACCGGCGCGTCTCAGAACCTTCTGCGGGCTGCTCGCGACGAGGGGCTGCCGCTTGCCTGGGTGCCTCGTGCGGAGACGATCAAGCTCCTAGACGTTGCCTCGGACACCGAAGCCCGTCTCGCGATTCTCAATGCACGCCGCGACGAGATCATTAGCGACTGCGAGGATCTTCTTGACGTTTGCACCGATCCTGAAGTCGCCGACCGAGTTGGCCTGGCGCGTCGGGCCATCGCAGCTTTCACAGGTGGCTACCACGAGGCGGCTATGGCGCTTGCGGTAGCACTTGGCGAGCCTCTCGCCGTCTGGGCATCGACTCCACGAGTCAGGGCCCTCGACTCACAGCAAGACCGCGAGGATTGGGAGAAGAAGCGAGACACATCGCCTCGGAAGGGCGGCGGCAGGTACAACTACGCACGGATCGAGATCAACCGGCTGCCGCCCGGCGACGTCCAGTTTTGGGACTTTAACGACCACGTGCTGATGGCACCTGTGCCTCGGTTCTTCACGAGTTTCTATCCGGAGCAGGGTGATCCACTGCCTACCATGCTTTCTCGTCACGCGGTCGTACACCAGCCAACGCTTGCCCACTTCAACGAAACCAACGCGCTGTTGTCGATCATGCTCGTCTGCTCGATCCTCCGGTCACAGGAGGAGTGGATCGAAGAGGTGCAGTATCAGGATCGCTTCGATGACTCGGACTACGCCGAGGACTGACCACACCGACTCGTTGCGGGATATCGCCCAGACTATCGGTCCCACTTGTAACGGAACGCCGGCTACTTGGTGACATCGATGTCTTCGGGAACCGACGAGGCAACCTCGGCCAGAACCTCCCGACCAAGGCGAGTGAGAGTGAATGTGAACCGACAGCAGTCGGTCACGTGGCCTGATTGGCGGCGAGCTGGCGCCGAAGCCGGAAGTGGTGTTGCGGCTTCCGGCTGATCTGTCAGGGCGCGTCAGGCGGTAGGTTCCGACCGGTGAAGTGCTCGGCAGCGAGCTGACATGCGTACGCGAGTTCTCCGTCACGGAGGAGCAGCTGTTCAATCCGGGTGTCCGGCACTCCGATGCACCCGAGCAGCAAGACGTAGGCGACTGCCTCCGTGATCTGTCCCAGCGCGGCAAGGTCTTTGAAGTCGATGGACGTGGCCCCAGAGTGGCTTAGGTCGTTGCGGACCCTGGTGGCTGCCCGAGCCCACACTTCGACGGACGGCAGCAGCTTGGCCGACGCGACGGCCGGCAGCTTCCCGGCCAGGCGTTTGAGCCGGTCTTGTAGCGAGAGGTTGTTCTGCACGACGGCGCGGATCCAGGCGCGGTGCTCGTCGGGGGTGGCAGTAAGGATTCCGTCGCGAAGTTTTCGGAACTGCGCTGGCGGGAGTCTGCGGACGGTTCCCAGGCCGGCGTCCAGCGCCTCCAGAGAGGTGATGAGGTTCAAGGTCTTGGCCTCCAGGTACCAGCCGGCGGTCCAGGAGGCCATGAGCATGTTGATGGCGTTCTGAAGCCTCGCGCGTTGAGCGATCCACGTGGTCAGGATCTGCGCGAAGCCGGTGTCGCTGGCGCTGAAAGCGAGGTATCGGTTCGGGGATTCGCTGTCAGGGGTATCTCTCGTGGTCTGCTGATAAAGGATGTCGATCCATGCCTGGGCGTGGAGCTCCCTGGAGGACTCGCCGACGGACTGAGCGCGCAGGGTCAGCAGACGGGACCTGCGATGTCTGGCTAGTGCGACGAGTTCCGCCACGATCGCAACGTGCTCCCTAACGTCGTTGAAGCTGACCGGCCGGCTCGAGGTGACTTCAAGTTCGACGAGATGGCGGACGTGTGCTTCGAGGGGTCCGAGGCCGATCCGGTGGTTGGGGCCAAACGTTGTGTTGGTCAGGGTGTAGGTCAAGTCGCCGATCGTGACGGACTCGTCGGCCGGCATGGTTGTGGTGATGGTGGACCGCCGGTCCTGGGTGTCCCACTCCATTGTCACGGCTTGCTTGCCGCTCCAAGCGGTCAGACCTTCGATCGATGCCCTGACCCTTTCGAAGTCTGGCCGCATCTCGTCGTCCAGATGCGCGCCGATCATGACGATCGTCGCTCGGATGTCTTGTACGACGGATTCGCCCGTGGATGTCCACTTGACGTTGCTCGCTGTGACGACGCACTGGATCAACGTCACCGGGCGCCCGTCGACGTAACCGTGTATGACGGGCAGTAGGCCAGATCCGGCGCCAATCGTGAATGTCCCAGGGCCTGTTTGTCGTCGGTCTCCCATGTATAGGGCGCCGATGAGTTCAACATGCGCCCCATCGGACGGTTCGTAGATCAACGATCCCGCAACACGGGACTCCGGGGCCGAGGGCAGCCACCACTCACCGCGCCACCGGTGCGGTTCACCAAACTGGAGAGGGTCGGTCATCGAAGCATCCCGTGCGGTTGGCGTCGGGTGAGGGCTCTGTTGATGCCCGCTGCGAGGTTCACGGCGCCCGTCTGCTCGTCGGGAGTGAGATCGCCGGCGCAGTGGGTGCCGAGCCAGCGGATGAAGGTCTGGACCAGCTTGAACTGGGATGCCTCGAACTTGTCTAGGATCTTCTTGAGCCGCTCGATACTGTCTTCCGACCTGGTCTGTCGGGCGCACGCGAGCACCAACTCGCGATCGTAGGCGCCGGCCTTGGACAGGTCTCCGAGGAAGTTCCGCGTCATCAGCTCGTCGGTGTCCTTGGTCCAGCCGTTGTAGCCCTCGTACTGGATGCCTTCGAGCGCCCTGAGCGCCTCGGCACTGAGCCCCGCGTCCATGACCTCACCGGTCACCACGTTGTAGGCGCCGATCAGCTTCGCCCAGGCATCGAACTCGCCGGGGATCCACTCGACCAGCACCACCACGCTCTCTTCCAGGTGCTGGATCTTCTCCATGACCTTGTACGTCGGGCGCCATACGAAAACGACGCCACCGTCCTGCGGATAGCCGCTCCGCTCGGTCACGATGTCGAGCTTGGCGAGCTTGGCGAGCTCAGGATGGTGGGTAGCTGAACCCTTCTGGGGCGCGAGCACTGTGAGGTTGCGGTTCAGCGCGTGAGCCACCGCGAGGCCGAGCCACTTGCCCGCCTGGATGGTGTCCTTCTCAGTGTCTTGCGGCACGTAGACGTAGCGGTGCCTGAGCACCTCCTCGAGTTGATCCGACATGTCTCGCCCCTCCCGATTGTCTTGCTCAGCAGGGTAGGCGGGACCAGTGACGGCTCCATGGAGCGCATTGCGCTGATTCAGAGCCGCGCCCGTCCCGGAGTCCCCGTTCAGCCCTCTGTCCCCGACGCAGCGCCGCCTCGGACGCCCGCTCCTCGACTCGGCGATCGGCTGCAGCTCTGGCCGGGGTGCCCCGGGTGGTGCCATGAGTCTCACAGGTCTCGTTGCCGTCGAACGGAGGCTTCCCGCCCGCCACGAACTCGCCGGCCCACGACCTGGATGCCGTCCCGGAAGACGGGCGTCTGTGCCTCGAGCCAGGTCTTGAACACCTGTTTCGAGCGGCCGGGGACCATGTCCAGCAGGCGTGCCGGGCCGATCCCGTCGCGCACCGGGGTCAGGTCGATGACGACGGTCACGTACTTCTCGCCGAACCGGGTGTGGCGCCAGCCGTGCTCGTCGACCCCGATCACCGCCACGGCGTCGAACCGGGCCGGATCACTGATCAGCAGCCGCCGGCCCTCGGCCAGGACCGCGCTGTTCGCCGTGTGCCGGCCCACCCCGAGGCCCTCAGCGATCCTGGCCACCGTCAGGTGCTGGACGACCAGGCCGACCAGTGCCCACGCCAACCCGCCGCGGGACAGCTTCGAGCGCGGCTCGGCCGCCCTGGTCATGTCCTGACGCCACACCCGCTGGCACGGCCCGCACCGGTAGCGACGCACCCGCACCAGCAGCGTCGTGGGCCGCTGCCCGAACGGCGCGTGCGCCAGCTGCCGGGTCACCGTGTCGCGAACCAGCCCGGCCGCCCCGCAGCTCTCACAGAACTCGTCCGGCTCCACGATCCGGCACTCCAGCACGGCCCCCTGCGCGCTCACGCGCTGCCCGGTGACCTGCAGACCGAGCTCGTCCAGCCGGCAGAACGTGGTCCGGTCAGGACTCGCGAAGGTAGCGTGGCGCACGTCGAGGTCTTTCGGATGGGCGGCGTGAGAACCTCCATCATCGGAAGACCTCGACCCCTACCCAGCCACCGACGCGCCCCACCCACCCACACTCTGGATCGCGAAGAGCCGGTTGACCCTCCGCGGGTCCCAGCCAGCGGCAGCTGCGCACGCCTCCGGACCAGTACGTGTGCCCGGGACCCAACTGCAGGGTGGTGTTGGCCGCAGCTGTCCCAGCGTGTTCTGCACCGTCCGCGGGTGATCTCTGCGTACATGGTGCGTACATGAACGGGAGAGACCCTCCCGCTCCATCGAGCGAAAGGGCCTCTGACCTGGTACTTCACTTGTAGCGGGGGGAGGATTTGAACCTCCGACCTCTGGGTTATGAGCCCAGAGTCGGGCCGGGGGGCGGCCCGCTCGTCGCAGCTCGACCGGCGCCTTGCGCTCCTCGGACGTCGGCCCTCCCTGCGGTCGGCATCGACGTCGTCGACGGCCATCGACCGGCACAAGCGCGACTCGCTGATCCCTAGAGCGGACACTTCCCAGTTGACGGTGTAGTCGCGGCTTGCCGCGGCTTGACGGCGGTGGGCGTGTCGGGGTCCGGGTAGGCGTCGAGGTCTTCCGAAGATGGGAGTTCTCACACAGCCCATCCGAAAGACCTCGACGTGCGTGACGCTACCTTCGCTGGCCCTGACCTGACCACGTTCTGC
>JAJYSQ010000011.1 GCA_021793495.1 Actinomycetes bacterium | reverse complement strand
CGGAGTGTCGGCGCATCCTCGGCTCGTCGATGTCGAAGGAGAGCGACGAGACGCTGACGCCGGCCACCGGCACGCCACGCCGATCCACCACGGCCGCCCCCACGCAGTGGATGTGCAGCTCGTTCTCCTCCTCGTCGAAGGCGAACCCCCTCCGACGGATCGTGTCCAGGTGTCCGAGGAGCTGGTCGAGCCGGGTGATGGTGTGCTCGGTGGGTGGCGCCAGCCCCGTGCGCTTCACGATCGCCCGCACCTCGTCGGCCGGCATCTCCGCCATCAGCGCCTTGCCGATGGCGGTGCAGTGCAGCGGGATCGTCAGCCCCACGTGGGAGCGCATCTGGTAGGAGCGGCGGCCGTCCAGCTTCTCGATGTACACCGCCTCGTCACCCTGGCGCATGGCCAGGTGGACGGTGTGGCCGGTCGTGTCGCGCAGGTCGCGCAGGATGGGGCGAGCCACGCTGAGGAGGGTGGTGTCGTCGTTGGCCCGAGAGATGATCGCCAGCAGCCGGGCACCCACGAGGTAGCCGTGCTCCCCGTCGTCCCGCACCCACCCCACGTCCACGAGCTCCTGCAGGATCCGGTGCACGGTGGAGGTGGGCAGCCCGACGGTGCGGGCGATGGAGGAGAGCCGGTTGTCCGTCGCCAGGGTCCCGACGATCGCCGCGACCTTTCCGATCGCGCTGAGCCGTTCCTCGGCCTGCGGATGGGCGCGCCGCGTGCCGGCGGTACGAGGCGTCGCGGTCCGCGAGCTCCCGGCGACGCTCACCACGACATCCACCCGCCATCGATGACGAGCACGTGCCCGTGGATGTAGCGAGCGGCTGGGGAGCAGAGGAACACCACGCCACCGGCCACGTCGTCGGGCCGTCCCCAGCGCCCGGCGGGGATGCGAGCGAGGATCTGGGACGATCGTACGGGATCCGCCCGTAGCGCCTCCGTGTTGCTGGTCTCGATGTACCCGGGCGCGACGGCATTGACGTTGATCCCGCGAGCCGCCCACTCGTTGGCCATCGCGCGGGTGAGCCCGGCGATCGCGTGCTTGCTCGCGGTGTACGCGGAGACGTTGAGCCCGCCCTGGAACGACAGGAGGGACGCGATGTTGACGACCGTGCCGAGGCCGCGGGCGATCATCGGGGTCGCCAGGGTCCGGGTGAGCTCGAAGACAGCATCGAGGTTGACGGTCATGACCTGTCGCCACTGCTCCGTCGTCGTGTCCACCACCGGTGCTCGACGGATCGTGCCGGCGTTGTTCACGAGGATGTCGACCGTGGTGGTGGCCACCTGCCGGGCTGCCTGGCGCACGGCGTCCAGGTCCGACATGTCGACCCCCATCGTCTCGACCCGAACGCCTCGTGCCCGGGCCTGCGCGGCAACCTCGGCGAGGCCGGTCTCCTCCCTCCCCCACAGGACGAGGTCAGCACCGGCCTCGGCCAGCGCCAAGGCAGCGTCGCGTCCGATACCGGTGCGGGCACCGGTGACGAGGGCCGTCCTGCCCGTCAGACCGAACTGCCGGTCCAACCAGCCGCTCATCGCAGGTCGCGGGTGTCGACGAGGTCCATGTCGTTGTAGGCGAGGTTCTCCCCGGCGGTCGACCAGACGAAGCGGTAGGCGCGGGTCCCCGCGCCGGTGTGGATCGACCACGGCGGGCTGATGACCGCCTGCCGGTCGGCCAGCACGAGGCTGCGGGTGGAGTCGGGTCGACCGCACAGGTGCATGACACGGGCATCCTCGGCCAGCCCGAAGTACAGGTAGACCTCGGTGCGCCGCTCATGGGTGTGGCACGGCATGGTGTTCCAGACGCTCCCCTCGGCCAGGGTGGTGATCCCGACGGCGAGCTCGCAGGACTGGATGCCACCTTCGTGCACATACTTGCGCAACGTCCGCCGGCTGGCCAGGGCCGGATCCCCGATCTCCAGGGTCTCGGCGTCCTCCCGGTGGGCGAGGGTCGTCGGCAGCACCTGGTGGGCGGGGGCGGACACCAGGTAGAACACGGCGTCCCCGCCGGAGAACTCCACGGACCGAGCGCCCTTGCCCACGTAGAGGATGTCCTCGGCACCCATCGGGTGCTCCGCCCCGTCCACCTGCACCGCACCGGTGCCGTCCAGGCAGACGACGGCGAGCTCGCGCCGGTCACAGAACTGCTGGCAGCGCAGCTCGTCGGGCGCCGGCAGCGGGACCACCGTGCCTGCCGGGATCACCCCGCCCAGCACCAGACGGTCCTGGTGGGACAGAGCCAGATGGATCTCCCCCGGGGAGAACAGGTCGTCGAGGACGAAGCGTTCGCGCAGCTGGCACCCGGTCAGGTGCTCGAACTCCGTGGGGTGCGTGGGGTACCGGACATCCATAGCCATCGGTCATCTTTTCTGTCAGATGGGAAACGCTTGCCTTGGGATAGGACGGCTGTCACTATGCCACCGGTGCGGAGGGCGCGCCAGGGGATGGTCGGGGCGCCCCGGTCAGGACCACCGGCACTCCCGCGCCGGTACCCGCACAGGTCGAGAGGACGAGGATTCCGTGCCAGAGCTCCACCCCGCCTCCATCACCGTCCCCGTCACCGGACGGACCGTGCATGCGCTCGGGCCGGGCGGCACCATCCGCGACTGGCTGGCGAGCCCGGTGTGGTCGACGCCGTGCGAGGACCTCGGCGAGCTCCTCGCGGCCGACGGATCACCGTGGGGTGCCGACGGCCGCTGGGTGCTGACGAACGGCCCGGACGTGGCGCCGCTGAAGCAGCGCCTGGCATCTCGTCGCCCGCTGGTCACCGACCAGCCTCGGCCGGAGCCCGTCGAGGGCGGGTCGATCTCCTGGGTGGCCCCGGGACGGGTCCGCACGGACACCGGTACGTGGAGCAGGATGCACACCGGGGCGGACGGGCTGCTCGACTGGAGCGAGTTCTGCTTCACCCCGCAGTACCGGCACTCCGTCGCCGCGACCACCCTGGAGGTCGACCAGGCCGAGTGGCGAACACTGGAGGTGTCCTGCACCGGGCCGGTCGCGGTCTGGGTGGACGACGAGCTGGTCGGGTCGTTCACCGACGTCTCCTACATGGAGCCGGTCAGCCACCGGGTGCGCGTCCGACTGGTGTCGGGGACCACCACGCTGTTCCTGGCAACCTGGCAGGTGGCCTTCCGGGAGGTGCGTCACGTGGCCCGGGTGGCGGTGCACGGCCTGCCGGTCCGGGTCGTCATCCCGTCGCCCGGCGCCGACGAGCGGGCCAGCGAGATCGCCGAACGGATCCTGGACGCCGTCGGGGTCGATGCCTGGGCGCTGCCCGGAGCCACGGTAGGGCTGTCGGGGCCGGTCGGCAGCGCCCTGTCGGTGAGGCCCGGCGACGGCGAGCCGAGAAGGGTGGTGCTGGAACAGGGTCGGGCGGACGTCCTGCTGGTCGCCTCGCCGGAGCACGACGCGATACAGGAGACCACCGCGTCGATGTTGAGCACCGGGGAGACGGTGCTGACGGTCCGGGTGGACGACGACCGCTGCCCGGTGTACCGGCAGCTCCGGGTCGCGGTGCTGCCACCGCGGTACCGGTCGGAGCCCGAGGGCACCGATCCCGAGGTCTGGCGCCGCGAGCTGCTCGACCACGTGGTGGCGTCCCCGCCCGGCGTGGCGCGGGGGCTCGCGGCGATCGCGACCGGGGCGCAGACCCAGGTCCGCGCCGACGACCTCCAGCCGGCCCTGTCCATGCTGTCCGCACGGGCCGACTGCGCGGACTTCCAGGCGGTGGGCCTGATTCACCTGTGGCACGAGGTCGAGGAGGGTGCGTGGCCGGCGGGTCTGCGCGACGCGGTGCGCGAGGCGCTGGTGGGCTTCAAGTACTGGATCGACCAGCCGGGGCTGGACGCTATGTGCTACTTCACCGAGAACCACCAGTTCGTGTTCCACACCGCCGAGCTGCTGGCGGGTGAGGCGTTCCACGACGAGGTGTTCACCAACACGGGCTGGACCGGGGCCGAGCACGCGCGCCACGGTCGGCAGCTCGCCCTGGAGTGGATGCGCCGGAAGATGAGCGGCGGGTTCAGCGAGTTCGACTCGAACGCCTACCTGGCGATCGACTCGCTGGCCCTGGTGTCGCTGGTGGACCATGCAGCCGACCCGGAGGTGCGTGCCCGCGCGGAGGCGTTGCTGGACAAGCTGCTCCTCACGTTGGCCGCCAACTCCTGGAAGGGGATCCACGGCGCCGCCCACGGACGGTCGTACACCCAGACGCTCCGGTCCTCCCGGTTCGAGGAGACGGCCCCCATCATGTGGGCGCTGTGGGGCACCGGCGCGCTGAACCTCGCGGTGCTCCCGGCCACCTGTCTGGCCACCTCCACGCGGTACCGCCTGCCGCCGCTGATCCGCTCGGTGGCGACCGCCGGCGCGGTGCCCTGGTGGGGCCGCCAGGTGTACCACGGCGGGTACCGGTTCGCGCACGACCTGCTCAGCCGGCCGTACGACTCGGACCTGCGGGTCTGGCGGACCGAGGGTGCCATGCTCTCCTCGGTACAGGAGTACCGGTCGGGACTGCCCGGGCTCCAGGAGCACGTGTGGGGGGCCACGCTCTCCCCGGAGGTCCAGGTCTTCGCCACCCACCCGGCGTCGGACTCCGACTCCTCCAGCGCGAGGCCGAATGCGTGGGCGGGCCAGCGCGTCCTGCCCCGGGCCCGACAGGACCGCGACACGGTGCTGGTTGTCCACCCGGTGCCCTCCGGCGGGCCCGCGGCCTCGACGCACGTGTGGTTCCCCGTGTCCTGGATGGACGAGACCGGCCAGCGAGGATCCTGGTTGGCGGGCCGGGTGGGGCAGGGGTACGTCGCGATCGCGTGCGAGGGCGGACTGGTTGCGACCGGGGCCGGGGACACCGCGGGGCAGGAGTGGCTGCCCCGCGGCGACGGCTTGGCGTACGTGGCGACGGTCGGGTGCCGGGAACAGGACGGGTCGTTCTCGGACTTCGTGGCGCGGCTCGTCGAGCCGGACTTCCGCGCTCGGGCGGCGGCGGACCCGGGTGTCGCGTGGGCGGCCCGGGACGGGCGGAGGTTGTCGTTGAGCTGGTCAGGACCGTTCCTCGTCGACGGCACCAGCGCCGATCTCGACCGGGACGGTCGTCCCGATCTGGGGCCGCACCTGGAGAACCCCGCCTGTGCGGTGCCGTTCGACGCACGGCTGCTGGAGGCTCGGCACGGAGGGCACCGGCTGGTGCTGGACCTCAGGACCGGACGGCGAGTGGAACCGAGCTCCTCGGTCGCGGAGGGAGCAGGCGCCGATGTCGGGTGAGGACCTGAGCTCGGCCCAGTGCGCCCCCGAGCCACGCGCACCGCTGGACCCGGCCGACCTGACCGTCGCCCGGCTGCTCGACCTCGGCGGTCGGGTCGCCCAGCGGACCTGGGCCCATGGGGTGCGACGCTGGTTCTGGGGAGAGGGGGTGGCCCTGCTCGGGCTGGGACGGTTCGGGCAGGTTGCCGCGAGCGGCGACGACACCCGGGTGCGGCAGTGGGTCGGCGAGCACCTGGCCACCGGGATCACGGTGGAGCACGTGAACAACCTGGCCCCGGGGGCGGCGGCCGTTGTCGTCGACCGGGAGGGTCGGTTCCGTGCGGCGCTGCGGCCGCAGGCCCAGTGGGTCATGGAGGATCCCGCGGCGTCGCGCGCCCCCAACGGAGCGCTGGAGCACTGGCCGGGCGGCGTGTGGGCCGACACGATGTTCATGGCCGGGGCGTTCCTCGCCCAGTACGGCCGGGCGACCCGGGACCCCGTGCTGGTGGAGGAGGCCGGGCGCCAGTTCCTCCGGCACGCCGAGCTCCTGCAGCACGACGGCTCGGGGCTGTTCGCCCACGGCTCGTACCGCGGGGAGACCATCTGGTGCTTCTGGGGTCGGGCGAACGCCTGGGCTGCGCTGGCCGCGGTCGAGTTCCTGGAGGCCAGCGTCGACCTGCCGGTCGTCGAGGGACGGCTGCGCACCGAGGTCGCCGAGCGCCTGGCCCGACAGCTGACGACCCTGGCCCGGCTGCAGCCGGGCCACGGGGTGTGGGACGTGCTCGTCGACGGGCAGGTGGAGACCCGCGGGATCGTCGAGACATCCGCGGCCGCCGGGCTCGCCGCGGCGATGCTCCGGGCCGGAGAGGTGGTTGCCGGGCTGCCGCCGGCCGTCGTCGAGGCCGGGTGGCGGGCGGTGCGCGGCACCCTGGCGTACGTCGACGCCGACGGCACGCTGACGCGCGTCAGCGCCGGCACCGTGCTGCAGCTGGTCCCCTTCGGCTACAGCGTGATCCGCGACGACCGGCTGCAGCTGTGGGGCCAGGGGCTGGCGCTGCACGCGATCGTCGCCGCGCTGCACCACCCCCCGATCGGGGTGGGGGGTGGTGGGGTGTGAGCGGGCTGAGCCCCGGGATCGTCCTGTGCGTCGGCGAGGCGCTCATCGCCCTGGCCCCGTCCGACGGCCGGCCGCTGGAGGAGGCCCGGGTCCTGGAGGTGTCCGCTGCCGGCGCGGAGCTCAACGTCGCGGTGCACCTTGCTCGTCTCGGCCTGCCGGCGCGGTTCGCCGGGATGGTCGGCGCCGACCCGTGGGGGCGGCGGCTGCGGGCAACCCTGGTCCACGAGGGGGTCGACGTCTCGGCCCTGCTCACCCACCCCGGGCGTCCGACGGGGTTCTACCTGAAGGGGTTCGGGACCTACGGGACCTCGATGCACTACTACCGCGAGCGGTCCGCTGCCAGCACCCTGGACCGAGTGCCCCCGGGGGCGCACGACGGGGTCGGTCACGTCCACCTGACGGGGATCACCCCGGCGCTGTCCGCGGAGTGCTCCGGCCTGGTTCGCCGGGAGCTGCAGGAGACCGGGGGGCGCAGCACCTCCTTCGACGTCAACTACCGCGCCGCGCTGTGGAGCCCCGAGACCGCCGCGCCGGTGCTGCGCGAGCTGGCCCGGATGGCCACGGTGGCGTTCGTGGGCCTGGACGAGGCGAGACGGCTGTGGGGGTGCCCCGATGCGGAGGCGGTACGCGAGCTGCTGCCCGAGCCGGAGGAGGTCGTGGTGAAGGATGGACCACGGGACGCGACCGTGCTGACCGCCACCGGGAGCGTCAGCACGCCCGCGCTGCCGGTGACGGTCGTGGAACCGGTGGGGGCGGGGGATGCGTTTGCCGCCGGGTACCTGGCCACCCGGCTGCGCGGTGACGGGCTGGAGCCAGCGCTGCGCACCGGCCACACCCTGGCGGCCACGGTGATCCGCAGCTACAGCGACCATGGGGCGCCGATGGATCCCGCGGCCCTGGCGGCCGTCGTCGCCGGTTCGGGGTGGCCCGATGCCACCGAGTAGCCCCCTGCCCCGCGGCGGGGTCTCCGAGGAGTTCCTGGCCCGGCTGGTCGCCGCCAGGGTCATCCCGGTGCTGCGTTCGACCGGCGAGGCGCTGGCCCTGGCCGCTGTCGACCGGTGCATCTCGGCGGGGCTGGACGTGGTGGAGCTGACCACCACCACGCCGGGGTGGCGCACGGTGCTCAGCGAGGCCCGCGACCGTTACCCGTCGCACCTGCTGGGGGTGGGCACCGTCCTGCGAGCCGAGGACGCCCAGGACGCGCTGGGGCTCGGGGCCGACTTCCTGGTGAGCCCCTGCCCGGCCGCCCCGGTGCGCGAGGTCGCCCGCGGACGGCGACCCTTCATCGAGGGCGGGATGACGGTGGCCGAGGTGCTCGCCGCGGCGGACCGGGGGATCGCCAAGCTGTTCCCGGCGCACGTGGGAGGCCCGTCCTTCCTGCGGTCGGTGCTCGCGATCGCCCCGTCGGCGCTGATCATCCCCACCGGTGGGATCGCGCTGCGGGACGTGCCCGGCTGGCTGGCGGCCGGCGCCCTCGCGGTCGGGGTCGGCAGCGACCTCCTGGCCCAGTCGGACCCGGCTGGGGCGCTGCGCGCGCTGCTGGTCGACCCACCGTCCCGCACGGCTCGGGGAGAGGTTCCGTGAGCGGCCGCCGGCCCGCACCTGCCACGGGCTCTCCCCGGCACTGCCCCCGAACGTCCGCTGATGGCCAACGGCCACCGACCCTTTCGAATCAGTCACCCAGTCTGGAGGAGACGACATGAGACGACGCACGTCAACCAGGGCACGCGGATGGCTGCTCGCCGCCGTGGGCGTGAGCCTGGCGTCGCTGCTGGCAACCGCCTGCAGCAGCGGCACCCCATCCGCCACGAGCTCGGCCTCGGGCAAGTCCATCAGCTACCTGTACTTCACGAACGGTCCCGATCTCCAGGCGACCAAGACGCTGATCGCCACGTACGAGAAGCAGACCGGGGTCACGGTCAACCTGCAGGTGGTCCCGTACAGCAACCTCAACCAGGTGCTCCAGGCGCGGGTCAGCGCCGGCGACCCCCCTGAGGTCGTGCAGACCTCCAACCCGGCGGCGTTCGGCCCGGACCTGGTCAACCTGGGACAGGTGCTCGGCGCCGCATGGGTGAAGACCATCTCCCCGAACCTGTTGGGCAGTGGTCTGTACCAGGGGGCGGTCGTCGGCCTGCCCAACCAGCTCACGGTCATGGGTCCGTTCGTGAACGTCGCGATGTTCCGGAAGGCCGGCGTACCCGTCCCATCGGTCACCGCGCAGTGGACGTGGCCGGAGATGGTCGCCGCGGCCAAGAAGGTCCAGGCCGCCAACCACACGCCCTTCGCCCTGGCGATGGACCACTCCGGTGCGCGGGTCGCCAACGTCCTGTGCCAGTACGGTGCCTACCTCTACGGTGACAGCGGGACCGGCACGATGAACACCGCCGCCGCCACCCAGGCGTTGACCATGCTGTCCGGCTTGTTCGAGTCCAACACGATGTCCAAGGCGGCGTGGATCGCCGCGGGATCCAAGTACGTGGCGGGGGACACGCAGTTCCTGGCCGGGCAGGCGCCCGTGCTTCTTTCCGGGAGCTGGGAGGTGGCGGCGTTCGCCACGAGCGTGCCCTTCACCTGGGCGGTCACCCCCAACCCGGTCGGCACCGTGGGCGGTGGGATGTCCGGCGGCAACTACATGGTGGCGTTCAAGAGCTCCAAGAACCCCGCGCTCGGCGCGCAGTTCATCAAGTTCATGAGCGAGCCGGCCAACCAGGGCTACATGAGCACGGTGTCCTCCACGATCCCGTCGGCGGTCAGCCTCGCCACGCCGGGCAGCGTGCAGTACCCGGGTGCAGCCAAGCAGGCTATGGAGGCGTTCAACAAGGCAGCCACCCTGATGCCGGCCGGCTGCAACCTGTCGGAGGCCAACCCCGGCTTCAGCCAGGCGGCCACCACCGTGATGAACCAGCTCACGAGCGTGGTGGCCGGGCAGACCACCGTGCCGAAGGCCGTCGCCGCGACCGTTGCCTCTGCCGCGAACCCGAACTCGTAGGCCACCGAGCAGGAACGAGCTGTCGATGTCGGCAACAGTGAGACTCCTCGGCCGACGGGGTCTCCCTCGGCGTCCCCCCTCGGCGTCCCCCCTCGGGGGGCGCCCTCGGGGGGCGCCGAGGGGACCGAGAGTGTCTCGTCGCGCGGCTCCGTACCTCTTCGTGCTGCCGAACATGGTGGCGGTCGCCCTGTTCACCCTGTGGCCGGCGATCAACGGGTTCCGGCAGAGCTTCTTCCACGTCGTCCAGGGTCAGCCCCAACGATTCGCCGGCCTGTCGAACTACGGGTCCCTGGTGAGTGACTCGCAGTTCTGGGCAGCGGTGCGCAACACCGCGGTCTTCGTCATCGGCTTCGTCGGGCTGACCCTGGTCCTGGCCACCGCGCTGGCGATACTCCTGAACTCCCAACGTCTCGCACGAGGATTGTTCCGGGCCGCCGTCTACATCCCCGTCCTCATCTCACCGGTGGTGGTCGGGATCCTGTGGAACTGGCTGCTGGGGCCGACCTCGAACGTGCTCGACGCGTTGCTCGGGGCGGTGGGCCTGGGACAGCCCGCATGGTTGATCCAACCGCACCTGGCCATGGGTGCCGCGATCTTCGTGGAGCTCTGGGCGACGCTCGGGTTCTATGCGCTGATCGTCCTCGGCGGGCTGCAGTCGATCGACCAGAGCCTGTACGAGGCCGCCAGGGTCGACGGGGCCGGCGAGTGGAAGCAGGTGCGCTTCATCACCCTGCCCAGCCTACGACCGACGCTGCTCATCGTGCTGATCCTGAGCACCGTCACGGGGTTCCAGGCCTTTGATTTCATCTACACGTTGACCGGGGGCGGGCCGGTCGGCGGTACAACACTCATCGTGCAGTACATCTACGAGCACGCGTTCGTGCCGCCCATCAACTTCGGGCTGGCGACGGCCGGCAGCGTGCTGCTGTTCGTCGTCATGTTCGTGCTCACGATGGTCAACTTCCTGCTCGGGCGACGACGGGAGGCGGTGTGATGAGTCAGCAGGTCCGGGGCCGCCCGGCGCCCTTCGCGCGCCCCACCCTGCGACGGCGCGCGCCCGCGGGGGGGACCGAACCGCACTGGACGTCCACCACACACCGCGCGGCACCGTCCTGGCCGTCGCTGCTGAGGACCGCGCTGCTGATCGGTGCCGCCCTGCTGTCCGCGACGCCGATCCTCTGGCTGGCCGTGAGCTCCTTCAAGACGCTTCCCCAGCTGCTCGGGCACCCGTTGTCGCTGCCGACCTCCTTGAGCCTGGCCAACTACGCGGGTGGGTTCAAGCAGTTCGACTTCGTCGTGTACTTCCGGAACAGCCTCATCGTCACCGTTGTGGCCACGCTGCTGACCCTCACCCTGAGCGCCACCGCCGGGTACGCCCTGGCCAAGTACAACTTCCGCGGACGCGACGGCCTGTTCGTGATCATCCTCGCGACCATCATGATCCCCATCCAGGTGATCCTGGTCCCCATCTTCCAGGTGGTCGTCGACCTGCACCTGGTCAACTCCCTGCTGGGGCTGATCATCCCACCAGCGGCCACGCCCACCGGGGTCTTCCTGATGCGGCAGTACTTCCTGTCCATCCCCGACGAGCTGATCGAGGCCGCCCGCGTGGACGGGGCCGGTGAGTTCCGGACGTTCTGGCGCATCGTGCTGCCGAACGCGCGACCGGCGCTCGCGGTCCTGGCCATCATCAGCATCGGCTGGCGGTGGAACGACTTCATCTGGCCACTGATCATCGCCCAGACCCCGAACGTCTACACGCTGCCGGTGGCCCTGGGACTGTTCACCAGCGAGCAGGCGGTGCCGTACAACTTC
>JAJYSQ010000010.1 GCA_021793495.1 Actinomycetes bacterium | reverse complement strand
CCATGCCGACCCCACCCGCGATCCCCGGACGAACAGGTGTTCGGTTCACGCACCCTATCCGGGTCCACCACCGAGGCGGCACCGCCGCGCCGGACCGTCGCGCCGGATCAGTCGATGGCCGCCATGATCTCGTCGGGCACGTCGAAGTTCGCGTACACGTTCTGCACGTCGTCGCTGTCCTCCAGCGCGTCGATCATGCGGAAGATCTTGCGGGCCCCCTCGTCGTCCAGCGGCACGGTCACGCTGGGCAGAAAGCTGGCCTCGGCCGAGTCGTACTCGATCCCTGCGCCCCGCACGGCCGTACGCACGGCTACCAGGTCACCGGGCTCGCAGACCACCTCGAACGAGTCGTCCAGGTCGTTGACCTCCTCGGCGCCGGCCTCCAGGACGGCGGCCAGCGCCTCGTCCTCGGTGAGGGTGCGGCCGTCCTGCTCCTTGGGAAGGATCACCACGCCCTTGCGGGCGAACAGGTACGCGACCGAACCGGGATCGGCCATCGTCCCCCCGTTGCGCGTCATGGCCACGCGCACGTCCGAGGCGGCCCGGTTGCGATTGTCCGTCAAGCACTCGACCAGCACGGCGACACCACCGGGCCCGTACCCCTCGTAGGTGATCGCCTGGTAGTCCGCCCCGCCGGCCTCCAGGCCAGCACCGCGCTTGACGGCACGGTCGATGTTCTCGTTGGGCACCGACGCCTTCTTCGCCTTCAGCACCGCGTCGAACAGCGTCGGATTGCCGGCGGGATCCGGCCCGCCTACCCGGGCGGCCACCTCGACGTTCTTCACCAGCTTGGCGAACAGCTTGCCCCGCTTGGCGTCGACGACCGCCTTCTTGTGCTTGGTGGTTGCCCACTTGGAGTGTCCGGACACCGGCTCACGCCCCCTTCGACAGGCGCCGCCCCGGCGCCTGGGACCAGCCCGGCTCGGCACGCACCACGTTCAGGAAGTACTCGTGCACGCGAAGATCCCCGGTCAGCTCGGGGTGGAAAGACGTGGCCAGCAGGGCACCCTGCTGCACGGCCACGATCCTATCGGCCCCCGACGGATCGCTGACCTGGGCGAGCACCACGACCCCTGGTCCGACCGACTCGACCCACGGGGCCCGGATGAACACCCCATGCACCGGCGGACCCGCCACCCCGGTCATCGGCAGGTCCCGCTCGAAGCTCTCCACCTGCCGGCCGAAGGCATTGCGCCGTACGGTGATGTCCAGCCCGCCGACGGTCGGCTGGCCGGGTACCCCGTCACAGACCCGGTCGGCGAGCAGGATCATCCCGGCACACGAACCGTACGCGGCCAGCCCGGCGTGGATCGCGTGGCGCAGCGGGTCCAGCAGCCCGAAGGAAGCCGCCAGGTTAACCATCGTGGTCGACTCCCCGCCGGGCAGCACGATCCCGTCGAGCCCGGCCAGCTCTTCGACACAACGCACCAGGCGGGTCCGGGCCCCGACCGACTCCAGGGCACGCCGGTGCTCGCGGACGTCTCCCTGCAGGGCCAGCACCCCGATCACCGGGGAGCCGGTCCCGGGGTGAGGCTGCCGGAGGGCCACCGCTGGACCGGGTACGTCAGCCCGGCTCACCAGCCGCGCTCGGCGTACCGCTGCTCGGCCGGCAGCGTGTCCAGGTTGATGCCGACCATCGGCTCGCCCAGGCCACGGGAGACCTTGGCCAGTACGTCTGGGTCGTCGTAGAACGTGGTCGCCTTCACGATGGCCGCGGCCCGCTTGGCCGGGTCGCCTGACTTGAAGATCCCCGACCCGACGAACACGCCCTGGGCACCCAGCTGCATCATCATCGCCGCGTCCGCCGGCGTAGCCAGCCCGCCCGCGGTGAACAGCACCACCGGCAGGCTGCCGATCTGTGCCACCTCACGGACCAGCTCGTACGGGGCACGCAGGTCCTTGGCGGCGGCGAACAGCTCAGCCTCGTCCAGGCTCTGCAACCGACGCAGCTCGCTGCGGATCGCCCGCATGTGGCGCACAGCCTCGACCACGTTGCCGGTGCCGGCCTCCCCCTTGGAGCGGATCATGGCCGCGCCCTCGGAGATCCGGCGAAGCGCCTCCCCGAGGTTCGTCGCCCCGCACACGAACGGCACGGTGAACGCCCACTTGTCGATGTGGTGCGCCTCGTCCGCCGGGGTGAGCACCTCGGACTCGTCGATGTAGTCCACACCAAGAGCCTGCAGGACCTGCGCCTCGACGAAGTGACCGATCCGCGCCTTGGCCATCACCGGGATGGAGACGGCCGCGACGATCCCGTCGATCATGTCCGGGTCGCTCATCCGGGCTACCCCGCCGTCGCGGCGGATGTCGGCCGGCACCCGCTCCAGCGCCATCACCGCGACCGCCCCGGCGTCCTCGGCGATCTTGGCCTGCTCGGGGGTGACCACGTCCATGATCACCCCGCCCTTGAGCATCTGGGCCATGCCCCGCTTGACCCGGGCGGTACCGGTCGCGGCAGTCGAGGTGCGGTCGCCCACAGCGGCCGGGTCCTGCGGGACGGAAGGATCGGTGGTAGGCACGGGAACCTCGCTTGTACGCAGCGGTCGTCGCCGGTCGCCGGGCGCGGCGCCGGTCAGGGCTCCATCTTAGGCGCCACCGAGCGGGCCACTGCCCGTACCGCCCAGCGCCGCGCGACCGAGACGGGCTAGGACACGAGCCTGGAGGACGCCCCGGGGGGCAGGTCGTCCATGTCGAACGGGGTCGCCACCTCGGCGTGCCCGGCCAGCCGGAACCAGCGCACCACCCGCTTGGCACGCAGCGCCCGGGTGGAGGTGACCGCGTCGTTGTAGAAGCTGCGGGCCAGCACGACCCGCTCGGTGGCCTCGGACACCTCGTCGAGCAGCTGCGCGCCTACCGGCTCGACGCGCAGCGCGGTGGTGGTGCCGGCGTCACCGACCGCGGCGCGCAACGCCTGGCTGAGGTCGGACTCGGCCAGCTCTCGGCGCCCTGACGGGCACTGCCGCGCCTCGAGCGCCGCGGCGGCCAGCAGCAGGGCACTGGCCGGGTCGAGCAGCCCCGAGCTGGCGAGCTCGTGGGCGGTGGAGGACCGGCGCAGCAGCTGGGCGTCCAGCGCGGCCCAGGCCCCCTCGGTCCGCCCGTGCAGCCGGTCCAGGCGGGTCGCCGTCCAGGAGAGGTACCAGGCCAGCACGACCAGACCGGCCACCACGACCAGCACGTCCACCACGGCACTCACGTCGGCGCCGATCCACGCACCGAGCCGCGCGCCGAGCCGCGCGCCGGCCGCTCGGCCACCGCGGAAGCGCCAAAGGTCACGGTGTCGTACACGGCGACCACCAGCCCGGCCACCCGGGACCAGTCGTACCCGGCCACCCACCCGGTGGCTCGCGCGACGATCCCGGCCCGACGCTGCGGGTCAGCCAGCAGGCCCAGGACCGCGTCGGCCAGGCCAGCGGGGTCCCCGACCGGGAACAGCACCCCCGCCCGGCCGGCGTCGAGCACCCGGCGGAACGCCTCCAGGTCGCTGGCCACCACCGCAGCACGGGCAGCCATCGCCTCGGCCAGCACGATCCCGAAGCTCTCCCCACCGGTGTGCGGCGCGACATAGACGTCGGCGCTGGCCAGCATCTGGGCCTTCTGCTGCTCGTCGACCTGCCCGAGGACCAGCACCCGGCGGCGGACCTCGTCGGACACCTCGGCGAGCTCCTCCTCGGCGTCGCCGGGTCCGGCGACCAGGACCCGCAGACCGGGACGGGCTGCGACCAGCCGGGGTAGGGCGGCCACCAGCACCGGCAACCCCTTGCGTGGCTCGTCCAGTCGGCCGAGGAAGCAGATCGTGCCGCCCGTGCCCTGCCACTCGGCGCGCGGGGCTGCGGTGGCGAACCGGTCGACGTAGACGCCATTGGGGATCACCACGGCGTCGCCGCCGAAGTGGTCCACGAGCGTCCGGCGCGCATCCTCGGAGACCGCGATGCGCGCCGAGAGCTTCTCCAGCCCCGGCATCAGGAACGGGTAGGCGGCGGCCATCACCCGGGACCGCTCGTTGGACGTGTGGAAAGTGCCGACGATCGGCCCCTCCGCGGCCCACAGGGCCAGCAGCGACAGGCTCGGGGTCGTCGGCTCGTGCAGGTGCAGGACGTCGAACCGTCCCTCGCGCACCCACCGGCGGACCCGGGCATTGGTGACCAGGCCGAAGCTGACCCGGGCTACCGAGCCGTTGTACGGCACCGGCACCGCCCGGCCAGCGGGCACGACATACCCGGGCAGCGGGGTCTCGTCGTCCGCCGGAGCGATCACCGACACCTCGTGCCCCAACCCGAGCAACGCCTCGGCGAGGTCACGGACGTGGAACTGCACACCCCCCGGCACGTCCCACGAGTACGGGCAGACCAGCCCGACCCTCATGGTGCTGACCCGTGCCCGGCCGGTGGCGACGAGGACGGCCGGTCCAGGTCGGCCCACCACAGGCGGGCGAGCATGTGCCAGTCCATCGGGTGCTCGCTGATCGCTCCAGCGAGCACGTCGGCGACCTGCTGGGTGATCGTCGCGATCCGCTCACGACGCGAGCCGGATGCCGGCACGTCGACCGCCGGGTGCACCCGACCGATGGTGCGGTCCCGCTCGTACCAGATGCTCACCGGGAACAGCGGGGCTCCGGCCGCCAGGGCGAGCGCGGCCGGGCCGGCGGGCATCGAGGTGCGCTCGCCGAAGAAGGTGACCGGTACTCCATGCTCGGTGAGGTCCCGGTCGGCCAGCAGCGGCACCAGGTGACCCTCGCGCACCCGGCGCACCAGGGTGCCGAACACCTCCTGGTCCCCGCCGGTCAGCGGGAGGATCTCCAGGCCGAGGCTCTGTCGGAAGGCGACGAACCGGTCGAACAGGCTCTCCGGACGCAACCGCTCGGCCACCGTGGTCAGCGGACCCAGCTCCAACCGCCCCCAGGCGCCGGCGTGGTCCCAGTTGCCCATGTGACCCAGGGCCGCGACCGCCCCGCCGTGCGCCAGCGCTTGTCGCAGCGGGCCGTCGTCGTGCATCACGAAGACGCGGTGGATCTGCTCCGGATCGAGCTCGGGCAGCCGGAACACCTCCCGCCAGTACCTCAGGTAAGAACGCATCCCGGCTCGGGACAGCCGGCGCAGCTCGTCCGGGTCGGCCTCGGGGACGACCCGGGCCAGGTTCGCCTCGAGCTGGCGGACCGAACGGGGCCGCCGGGCCCAGACCACGTCCGCCACGGCGGTGAACCCGGCCCGGGCCACCGGCTCGGGGGCCAGGCGTACCAGCCGCCACCCGGCGGCGTACCCCCAGTCGGCCAGGCGTCCGCGTACCGCCCCGGCTCGACTCATGGCGTGGGACCGTCCGGCTCCGCCACCGACTGGCGGCGCACCACCACCACCCGCTGGACGACCGTGACCACGCCCGCGACCGCAACCAGCCACACGCCAGCGGGCTGCACGTACGGCACGCCCAACCCGGCCAGCCCGGTGGTCAGCAGCACCACGACCAGCCTCTCGGCCCGCTCGGCGATGCCGACGTCCGCGGTCATCCCCAGGCCCTCGGCCCGAGCCCGCGCGTAGGACACGACCGCCCCGGCGACCAGCGCGACCAGCGCGACCGCCGCCATCGTCGGGTCGTGCCCGGCGCCCGCGTACCACAGCACCA
Source organism: Actinomycetes bacterium (assembly GCA_021793495.1). Taxonomy (GTDB): domain Bacteria; phylum Actinomycetota; class Actinomycetes; order JAJYSQ01; family JAJYSQ01; genus JAJYSQ01. The sequence goes on along the minus strand of JAJYSQ010000010.1, from coordinate 6,045 downwards.
GGCCGCCGAAGACCGAGGCGTCCCCGACCCGGTCCAGGGTCGAGTCCAGGAACGCCCCCCACCGGGAGGACCGTCCGGCCAGCCGGGCCATCGTGCCGTCGAGCAGGTCGAAGAAGACGAACACCAGGATGACCAGGGTGCCAGCGAGGAACTCACCACGCGGGTAGAAGGTCAGGGCGCCAACCACGACACCCAGGGTGCCCACGGCGGTGACCAGGTCCGGTCCGATCCCGGCAGCCAGCAGCACCCGCGCGATCGGCGTCACCGCGCGGGTGAACAGCGCGCGGGCGTACCGGTTGAGCATGCTCGGTCCGTTCCTCCCGCCAGGGCCGCCGGCCCAGGTCAGGCGCGCGGCGGGAGCATCGTATCCGGGCCAGCACCGCCGGATCGGGAGGCGAAGGCCCCTTGTGCCGGGCCCAGCCACGGCGGCAGGCTGCCCGTGCGCCCCCGACGGGGCACCCGCCCCTGGGGCACGGCCCCCCGACGGTGGGATGACGACGGCCGAGGGAGCGCACCCCCATGCCCGACCGCAGCCCTGGACCCGCCGGTTCACGACCTGCTCCGGCGGTGACCGGACCCGCCTCGATCCGCAACGTCGCGCTGGTCGGGCACTCCGGCGCCGGCAAGACCACGCTGGTCGAGGCGATGCTGGTGGCGACCGGCACCGTCGCGCGCGCCGGCCGGGTCGAGGACGGCACCACCGTGACCGATTTCGACGAGGCCGAGGTCCGCCAGCACCGCTCGGTGTCGCTGGCCCTGGCCCCGGTGGAGCAGGACGGGGTGAAGATCAACCTGCTGGACACCCCGGGCTACCCGGACTTCGTGGCCGACCTGCGCGCCGGGCTGCGCGCCGCCGACGCCGCGCTGTTCGTGGTCTCCGCGGTGGACGGGGTGGACGCGGCGACCCGCATGCTGTGGGAGGAGTGCGCCGGAGCCGGCACTCCGCGCGCGGTCGTGGTGACCCGGCTGGACCATCCGCGGGCCGACTTCGCCGAGACGGTGGCCGTGTGCCGACGGGTCTTCGGCGAGGGAGTGGCACCACTGTACCTGCCGATGGCTGACGACTCCGGCACGATCGGCGGGCTGGTGGGACTGCTCAGCCAGCGGGTCTTCGACTACTCGGACTCCTCGCGCGCCGAACGGGACACGGAGCCGGAGCACCGAGACCTGATCGCCGCGGACCGGGCCACGCTGATCGAGGGGATCATCGCCGAGAGCGAGGACGAGACCCTGATGGATCGGTACCTGGCCGGGGAGGACATCGAGCTGGAGGTGCTCACCGCCGACCTGGAGAAGGCGGTGGCCCGCGGCTCGTTCTACCCGGTGCTGGCCTGTGCGGCGCCCCTGGGGATCGGGGTGCTCGAGGTGCTCGAGGTGCTGCGCTCCGGGTTCCCCTCACCGCTGGAGCACCCGGTGCCGGTGGTCACCACCGTCGACGGGCTGCCCCGCGGGCCGTTCGCCGCAGACCCGGACGGTCCGTTGGTCGCCGAGGTGGTCAAGACCACCACCGATCCGTACGTGGGTCGGATCAGCCTGGTCCGGGTGTTCAGCGGCACCCTGCGCCCCGACGCGACGGTGCACGTGTCCGGACACCTGGCCGGCCACGCCGAGCACGACTCCACCGAACGGGTCGGTGCGGTGTCCAGCCCGTTGGGACGCACCGCGCGACCGATCGAGCGGGGCGTGGCCGGGGACGTGGTGGCGGTGGCACGGCTGGCGCACGCCGAGACCGGGGACACGCTGTCCGACCCGGGCGAGCCGCTGCTGATGCAGGCGTGGAGCATGCCCGATCCGCTGCTGCCGCTGGCCATCACCGCGACCTCGAAGAACGACGAGGACAAGCTGGCCTCCGCGCTGGCCCGGCTGGTGGCCGAGGACCCGACGCTACGGCTGGAGATGAACCCGGAGACCCACCAGCTGGTGCTGTGGACCATGGGTGAGGCCCACACCGACGTGCTGCTCGACCGGCTGCGTACCCGGTACGGCGTGGCGGTGCGTACCGCGCCGGTACGGGTGGCGCTGCGGGAGACCTTCGCCGGTACCGGCAGGGGTCATGGCCGCCACGTCAAGCAGTCCGGCGGGCACGGGCAGTTCGCGATCGTCGACCTCGAGGTCGAGCCACTGCCCAACGGTACCGGGGTGCAGTTCGTCGACAAGGTGGTCGGCGGTGCGGTCCCCCGGCAGTTCATCCCCAGCGTGGAGAAGGGGGTCCGTGCCCAGGTGGAGCGCGGTGTGCTGGCCGGCTACCCGATGGTCGACGTGCGCGTCACCCTGGTGGACGGCAAGTCCCACCCCGTGGACTCCTCGGACATGGCGTTCCAGACGGCGGGTGCGCTGGCCGTGAAGGAGGCGGCGAGCGCCGCGGGGGTTGCGTTGCTGGAGCCGGTGGACGAGGTGGTGATCCTGGTCGCCGACGAGTACCTGGGCGGGGTGATGAGCGACCTGTCCGCCCGGCGGGGGCGGGTCCAGGGCAGCGAGCCGGCGGGCGGCGGGCGCACCGTGGTCCGCGCCGACGTCCCGGAGCTGGAGATGACCCGCTACCCGGTCGACCTGCGCGCGCTGTCCCAGGGGACCGGCAGCTTCACCCGTCGGTACGTCCGGCACGAGCCGTTGCCTGCCCACCTGGCCGCGACGGTCACCGCGGCGGACTGACCTCGCCGGCCGGTGGTCACGGCTGCGCCCACGCGTCGGCCAGGAGCACGCGGGTCTGGTCGAGCAGCTCGGGCAGCACCCGGGTGGACCCGATGATCGGCATGAAGTTGGTGTCCCCGCCCCAGCGGGGCACCACGTGCTGGTGCAGGTGGGCAGCGATCCCAGCGCCGGCGACGGACCCCTGGTTCATCCCGACGTTGAACCCTTGCGCCCCGGCCACCTGGCGGACGACCGTCATGGCCCGCTGGGTCAGCGCGCCGATCTCGGCGACCTCCGCTCGGCCTAGGTCGGTGTACTCAGCGACATGGCGGTACGGGCAGACCAGCAAGTGCCCAGCGTTGTACGGGTAGAGGTTCAGCACCACGTACGCCTGACGCCCCCGGGCCACCATCAGGCCCGGACCGTCCGGCAGGGTGGGTGCTCGGCAGAACGGGCAGGGGTCCTGCCCGTCGGGGACCGTGGATCTCTCCCCCCGGATGTACGCCATCCGGTGCGGGGTCCAGAGTCGGGCGAACACGTCGGGGTCGCCCACCCCGTCCCTGGTGGGCGGGGTCACACCTGCACCCGGCTTCGGACCGCCGCGAGGATCTCCGCGACCGCATCGGCGACCGGCACGCCGTTGCGCTGGTGACCGTCTCGGAAGCGGAAGGAGACCGCACCGGCGGCCACGTCCTCGTCGCCGGCGATCAGCATGTACGGCACCTTCTGCTTCTGGGCGTTGCGGATCTTCTTCTGCATGCGGTCGGCGGAGCCGTCGACCTCGACCCGGATCCCCTCGCCGCGCAGCCGGTCGGCCACCGACTCGAGGTGCTCGGCGTGCTGGGCGGAGACGGGGATGCCGACCACCTGCACCGGCGCCAGCCAGGGCGGGAACGCCCCCGCGTAGTGCTCGGTCAGCACGCCGAAGAACCGTTCGATGGAACCGAACAGCGCACGGTGGATCATCACCGGGCGCTGGCGGGTGCCGTCCGCGGCCTGGTACTCCAGGTCGAACCGGGCCGGCAGCTGGAAGTCCAGCTGGATGGTCGACATCTGCCAGGTGCGGCCGATGGCGTCCCGGGCCTGGACGGAGATCTTCGGCCCGTAGAACGCCGCCCCTCCGGGGTCGGGGACCAGGTCCAGCCCGGAGCTCTCGGCGGCCTGGCGCAGCGCCTCGGTCGCCTGCGCCCACTCCTCGTCGGTGCCGACGTACTTCTCCGGGTCCTTCGTGGACAGCTCGAGGTAGAAGTCATCCAGCCCGTAGTCGCGCAGCAGCTCGAGAACGAACGTGAGCAGCGCGCGCAGCTCGTCCGCCATCTGCTCACGGGTGCAGTAGATGTGCGCGTCGTCCTGGGTCATGCCCCGTACCCGGGTCAGCCCGTGCACGACCCCGGACTTCTCGTACCGGTACACGGTGCCGAACTCGAACAGCCGCAGCGGCATCTCCCGGTAGGAACGGCCCCGGGACCGGTAGATCAGGTTGTGGAACGGGCAGTTCATCGGCTTGAGGTAGTAGCGCTGGCCCTCGTCGAGCTCCATCGGCGGGAACATCCCGTCGGCGTACCACTGCAGGTGCCCGGAGGTCAGGAACAATGCCTCCTTGGTGATGTGCGGGGTGTTCACGAAGGAGTACCCGGCCCGCTCGTGGCGCTGGCGCGAATAGTCCTCCATCACCCGGCGGACCGTGCCGCCCTTGGGGTGGAAGACCGCGAGCCCCGATCCGATCTCGTCGGGGAAGCTGAACAGGTCCAGCTCCACCCCGAGCCGGCGGTGGTCCCGCCGCTCTGCCTCGGCCAGCCGGGCGACGTACCCGGCGAGCGCATCCTTCGACGCCCAGGCCGTGCCGTACACCCGCTGCAGCTGGGGGTTGTGCTCGTTGCCTCGCCAGTACGCCGCGGCGGTGCGCATCAGCCGAAACGTCGGGATCCCCCGGGTGGTGGGCAGGTGCGGGCCGCGGCACAGGTCGGACCAGACTCGCTCACCGGTACGGACGTCCAGGTTGTCGTACATGGTCAGCTCGTCGGGACCGACCTCCATGACCTCGCTCAGGTCGGTCCCGGCAGGAGCCGACTTGATTCCCACCAGCTCCAGCTTGTACGGCTGTGCCACCAGCTCCGTGCGCGCCTGCTCCTCGGTGACCACCCGTCGGGAGAACCTCTGGCCGGAGCGGATGATCTCGGTCATCCGCTTCTCCAGCCGACCGAGGTCCTCCGGGGTGAAGGGCCGAGACACGTCGAAGTCGTAGTAGAAGCCATCGGCGATGGGCGGGCCGATGCCCAGCCGGACGTCGTCGAAGAGGTCCTGCACGGCCTGGGCCAGCACGTGGGCCGTGGAGTGCCGCAGTACGGACAGCCCGTCGGCCGAGTCGATCGCCACCGGCTCGACGACCTGCCCGTCGGTGAGCACCTGGGCGAGGTCGCGCAGCACCCCGTCGATGCGGGCGACCACGACCGTCCGGTCGGTGGAGAAAAGGTCCCCCGCGCGGGTACCGGCCGGTACGACCCGCTCCTCACGCCCGGGCTGCCCGCCCGCCATGGTCGCTACCACAGCCACCCGGACCGGTGATCCGTCCGTCACCGGGGACCCCTCGGCCGCTGGTGACACCTCGGTGTCGGACACCCCGGCACTCCTCTCCGCAACAGGCTGCTGGCCAGCAGGTGGGGGCCAGCAGGTCGACGGCGCCGGCCCCCCGGCCCGCCCGAGCCCTCATCCAGACAGGACCTCTGCCACCCGGGCAGGAGCTCGGGCGTCCCGGCGGTGGACCGTGGTGGGCGATACTGGGATCGAACCAGTGACCTCCTCGGTGTGAACGAGGCGCTCTACCGCTGAGCCAATCGCCCGTCGATGCCCGCCCACGCTACAGGATCAGCCCCCCGCCACCGGCACCCAGGCCGGCGCTGCCTCCCGCCCCGCAGCGTCACGGCGACCACGGTGGCGGTCCATGGCGGCCGAGGAGATGCCCATCGAATCTGCCGGGGTTCGCCGGGGCGTTCCGTGGTCGGGCCACGCCAGCCGCTCCGGCGTACGTCGACTCGGGGTCCGGTCGGGCGTGCACCCTGGCGGCCAACGTCCGGGCGCTGCCCGGAGTCATCGCCGCAGTGGCCAGCCGGGTGCCTGTGCCGGTGGACGGCGGGGTACGCCGGGTACCGACGTGGCGAAGGCCCTGGGGGCGGACGCCGTGCTGGTCGGCCGACCTGTCCGTGTGGGGCCTGGCCACGTCCGCCGCGCCCGGGGTGGCTCGGGTCGTCGAGATCCTGCGCACCGAGCTAGAGATGGCGATGGGGCTGCTGGGGACGCCTCGGCTGGGGGCCCATCGGCTGGACGCCCTGAGGCCCGATGCGCTGTGGCCGTGACAATCGGCTACAGTGACCACGCACCGCGGGGGTTCCCGGGTGGCAGGCGGACGTGGCTCAG
>JAJYSQ010000009.1 GCA_021793495.1 Actinomycetes bacterium | reverse complement strand
GGCACCGGCTCCGAGGACCAGACCGGCCAGCGCCAGCAGGACACGGGCCATCAGCAGGTCCATCAGGACCTGGGCCGGCGCGTCCCGTGCGTGGACCAGCGCCACCGGGCCGCGAAACTGCAACCCGCCGTCGCTGAGCGCAGAGACGATCGCGGTGTACGCGAGGGCCACCGCCAGCACCCCGAACCCGGAGAACCCGAGCGCACGGGTGAGGATCAGCACCGATCCCACGCCGGCGACCACGCCGACCATCCGGACCCCCAGCTGCAGACCGGTACGACCAGCCAGGCCTGCGGGCAAGCGCAGGCTCACCGATCAACCCCGCCCGAGACCGGGATGCGACGGTTGCTGTGCGGTCCCGCGGCGCCCAACCGTGTCGCGAGCCTGAGCCTCGCCTCGGACGCCAGCATCGCGGAGGGCATCGCCCGCCACACCTCGCGCGCCCCGGTACGACGCAGCGACCGGGCCTGCCGGCGTGCCCGCAGGATGCGCCGCAGCCCGGCCATGCCGTCTCGGTGACCACGCAGGGCACTGCCGAGCCGGCCGTGGCCGGCATCCGACAGCAGGCGTGCCGTGCTCACGACGCAGAACCGACCCAGCACGGGGACCAGCAGCGGGGTCGGCAGGTTCTTGACCAACAACCACCAGGCATTTCGGGTGCTCAGGTACGACTTCAGGCCCGGCAACCGAGCCGACGTCACGCCACCGGTGTGGTACACCACAGCGGTCGGGACCAGCAATCCCCGATATCCGGCGAGCAATGCTCTGAAGCCAAGGTCAAGGTCCTCGTAATAAGCGAAGAACGTGTCGTCGAACCCACCGATCCTCGCGAGCATGCTCTGCCGGTACATGGCGGCTGCGCCGCAGGCGCTGAACACCTCGACGACCGCGTCGAACCGCCCGTCGTCGGCCTGCCCGTAACCGCGTTTCCGTCCGCGACCCGCCCGGTCGACGACATCACCCACCGACTCGACGCGACCGTCCACGGCGGAGACGATCTTGGAGGCGAAGAACCCCACCGCCTCATCCGTCGAGCCAGCCGCATCCGCCAGGCTCTGAAGCCACCGCGGGTCGGCAGTCGCATCGTTGTTCAGCAGGACGAGCAGGGACCCTGTGGCCTCGGCGATGCCCCGGTTCACCGCTGGAGCGAAACCGGTGTTCTGCGCGAGGGCAACCACCCGGACGTCCGGCCATGCAGTCACCAACCATGGCACGGTCCCGTCGACCGAACCGTTGTCCACCACGATGATCTCGTCGGGCCGTCGGGTCTGCCGGTCCAGCGCGAGCAGGCACCCCTCGAGCAGCTCACGCCCGTTCCAGGTCGGGATGATGACCGACACCGCGCCGCCCATCAGTACGCGCCCCGCCGGCTGAGCACCGCGCCCACGGTACGCAGCAGGATCGCCGCGTCCAGCGCCAGGGACCAGTTCTCCACGTACGCCAGGTCCAGCCGCAACGACTCGGCGTACCCCAGGTCGCAGCGGCCGCTGACCTGCCAGATGCCGGTCATGCCCGGGCGGACCAGCAGCCGGCGCCCGACGACGAGCGGGGACTCCACGACCTCCACCGGCAGGTAGGGACGCGGCCCGACCAGGGACATCGATCCGGTGAGCACGTTGACCAGCTGCGGGAGCTCGTCCAACGACCAGCGGCGCAGCACGCGTCCGGCCCGAGTCACCCGCGGGTCGGCCCGGCGTTTGAACAACGGGCCCTCGACGTCGTTGACGCCCGGCTCCTGGACATCGGCCCCCTCCACCATGGTGCGGAACTTCCAGATCGTGAAGCTGCGCCCCCCCAGTCCCACGCGTTGCTGCCGGTAGAGCACCGCACCCGGGCCACTGTGCCGCACGGCAACAGCCACCACGAGCAGCACGGGGGCGAGCACCACCAGGAGCAGGGCAGCCCCGACCCGGTCGACCACCGTCTTGACCACCCGCTGTGGGCCCGACAGGCAGGGCTCGGCGACCTGCAGCACCGGAGTCCCGTCCACCGGGCGCATCGTCACCCGCGGCGTGGCCACCGACCCGAGCCCGGGAGCCACCAGCAACGTCCGACCGCTACCTTCCAGCGCCCAGGACAACGCCTGCCACCGGCCGGCGCCGAGCGTGGCCGAGACCAGCAGCGTGTCCGCCTCGGCCCGGGCCACCTCGGCCAGCACCGACGAGGTCAGCTCCCCCACCACGCCGTCCGACCCATCGGCGGGACCGGTCGTTCCGGCGGGACCGGTCATGTCGGCGGGACCGGTCGTGTCGGCGGGACCGGTCGTGCACGACCCGACCACCACCAGCCCATCCGTCCGCGGCCGGGCGCACACCCGCCGCAGCGCCGGCAGCTCGGCCGCCGACCCGACGAGCACCACCCGGGACAACAAGGCTCCACGAGCGCGGATCCGGCGCAGCCCCCGGCGGGCCAGCCATCGACCGGTCAGCGTGGTCACCACCATGGTGACCGGGGCGAGCACCAGGACCGACCGGGCCGCGTCGGCCTTCAGCGCGACCGTGGCCACGGACAGCAGCGCGACCAGCCAGACCCCGGCGCCGAGCACCCGGCGGTACTCCTCGGTGCCGTGGCCCACCGCGCGTGGCTCGTACCCGCCGGCGACGGCCACCACCAGGCACCAGGCCAGCCCGACGAGGACCGCGAGCAGCCGGTAGTCCACGCCCCCCAGGAGCGCCCGGTGGAAGTCGTACCGGGCCAGCACGACCGACAGCGCGCCGAGAACACCCGCGAGCAGGTCCACGACGACCAGCGTCGGGATCCACCGCACCCACCAGTGGGACACCCGTCCCAGCGAGCCGGTCGAGCCGGTCGAGCCGGCCAGGCGGCCGGGAACGGCTGCCTGCCGGTGCCGGGCCAGGGCCTGGGTCGTCGGTGTCATGTCACTGCCGTACGCACAGCGAGTCGGCCAGGTCGATCAGCGCGGGGCGTACCGACGAGGAGGGCGGCACCAGGTGGGTGGTGCCATCGACGAACACGAGCACGACCCGGTGAGCCGCGACTCCCGGCGCGACGGACCGCTGGGGTGACGGTGACGCCGCGGGACGGACGGGGCGTCCGGCGGCACCAACCAGGGTGGTACGCGCGTGCCGTCCGGGGGCGCGCGTCGGCCACCACCGCTGCCACAGCCCCTGGACGACCCGGGCCACCACGCTGCCTGCGGCCCGTGGCATCTCAGGCCCGGACCGATTCGGAATCGATCTCGTCGAGCACCGCGTACAACAGGGCCAGCAGCAACGCTTTCACCGACTCCTTGTCCGTGGCGTCGCACGGCAGCAGAGCCACCTCCGGGGAGATCTCCAACGCGCTCCTGATCCGCGCCTCCTCCTCCGGGTCCAGACCTCCCGACCGGTTCAGCCCCACCACATAGGGGACCCGGGCCATCCGGCGGAACGCGGTGAGGATGCCGGCCGCTTCGCCCAGGGAGTCCGGGCGCATCGCGTCGACCAGCAGGACGTACCCGAGCATCCCCTCTCCGAGGATCTCCCACATGAAGTCGAACCGCTCCTGCCCCGGCGTGCCGAACAGGTAGAGCACCAGCTCTCGGTCCACGGTGATGCGCCCAAAGTCCATCGCTACCGTGGTCTCGGCCTTGCGTGCCCGGGTGGAGTCGGTGATGCCGCGATCGGTGGACAGCACGGTGATCTCGCTGATCGTGCGGATCAACGTGGTCTTCCCCGCCGCGAACGGACCGGTCACCACGATCTTGACGGCTTGTCCGCCGTGCCGCCGACGCGCGCGGCCCGGGGTCCTGGTGGTGGTCATCTACAGCCCTCGCACTCCTGCCATGAGCCTCAGCAAGAGGCTGCGATTGACGGCGGGGTCGCGCTCGATCAAGGAGCTGACCGACGGGTCGGCAGCCATGGCGGCACTGCCGACCACTGCCCCCGATCCGCCCCCGACACCCTGCGGAACCGGCGACCCCATGGGCATCCCGGGCCGGGTGGTCACCTCTACCCCGCCGCCGACGGCGTCGTCCGGGTGCTCGGGCCGGCGTGGCGCGCGAAACGGCTCGCCCCGGGAGGGCACCACGTCCGGTGCTCGGACGCGGGTGGCCCGGGCGTGCTCCAGCGGCGCGAGCAGCGCGGTCCGCCGCTCGACCAGGGACGCGTGGTCGGTGCCGGCGTGCTCGTGCACCTGGAGCAGGCCCCGCTCGACCAGGGAGGCCACCGTGGAGATCGCCGCGAACTGCCCGGCCCCGGTCAGGTCCACCAGGTCGGTGATCGTCCGGTGACCGTCGGCGAGGGCCAGCAGCGCCCACTCGTCCCGGGACACCTGCGGGTCGGCGGTGAGCACCACGGGCATGGCCACCACGGACCGCAACGACGGGATCACCGAGGAGACCGAGTCCCACGCCGCTCGGCGGCCCGCGGTCTCCGCCACCACGGTGGCGCTGTCCAGCCGGATCCCCACGTCGTCGATCGCTGGCTCGTCGGCACCGAAGGCGAACTCCCCCTCGACCCAGCCCAGCAGGTCGAAGACGGCGTCGACGGTCTGCTCGGTCGCGGCCTGGCACAACAGCTCCGGGTCGATCCCCCCGGACTCCAGCAGCGCGGTTCCCACCCCGGCTCCCGAGGAGGACAACGCGGTCTGGATGGCCGCGGTCAACGCGGCGTCATCCACCGCCCCGGACCCGATCAGCCGGCGAGCCAGGGACTGGCGACCCTCGTCCGCGGAGGCGGCCACCACCTGGCCGTCGCGGAAGTACACCACCCCACGGGCCCCCTGGCACGACATGTGCAGCCCGCCGGACTTCTTCGTCGTCGACAGCAGGGTGACGATGTCGGCCAGGCTGAAGGTGTCCAGCGACCCTTCGAGCTTCACCAAGGACTCCCGTCAGGACCAGGAGCCGGCGGAGGTCCCGGGCTCGCCCGACCCCGTCCACCCCTCAGCAGCGCCCGGCGCGGACGCACCGACCGGCGAGACGACCGGTGCCCCGGTGGCAAAGAACTCCTCCAGGCTGCCCCCGGCGAACGATCCGACGGATCCCGGCTCGGGTACCTCGGCGGTCTGGACCGGGTCCTCCCGGCGCAGCACCTCGGCGACGGCCGTCGCCGCCCGGCGCACCTCGTACAGCATCAGCCCCGCCTTCGCCTCCCGTCGGGCCACCGCGACCAGGACGGCCTCGTCGTCGGCGGAGACCAGGAAGACCGTGCCGTGCTCGCCCTCGATGTACACCTGGGCGAGGGCACCGCGGCCCAGGCCATCGGCGGCCCGCTCCCCCAGCGACAGCAGCGCGGCACTCATCGCAGCCACCCGACCCTCCTCCATCCCCTCGGGTAGTCGCGAGGCCATCGGCAGCCCGTCGAAGGAGACGACGGCGGCCGCCTCCAGCTCGGGCGCCTGCATCAGCAGCTCGGCCAGGGTACGGTCCAGCCGCGACGAACGGCTGCCCGGGACGGGGACGTACGGCTGTGGCATGAGGCACCTTCTCGGCATCCGGTGGGCAGGCACCCGAGGCGCCGACCAGGAGCAGCCGACCCTCGAGGCGAGCCGGCACGTAACGGCTCCCCGCCTGCATCGGCCCGGCTCAGCCCGGCCTTGAGCCGACGGCGGCCTGGCGCATCGCCGTCCGGACCACCTCGACCACCGTCGGGTCCGTGCCGTCCCCCCCGGCCGCGGCGAGCATCCGGACGACCTGGTGCACACCCTGGGCAACCAGCAGATCCAGGCCGCCGAGCACCCGCCCGCCGGCCGCCGCCCAGGCCTGGGCCAGCACCGTCGGCCAGGGGGCGTAGACCACGTCGAACAACGTGCCCCGACCCGCACCGCCCAGCAGCCGCGCCAGGTGGTCGGGCGCACCGGCCGGCGTGGTCGACACGACGAGCTGGGCGCCGAGCCCCTGGGCCGCCTGCTCCCAGGGCCGGACCTCGACCGGCAGCCCGAGCCGACCGGCCACCTGGGTGATCTCGGCCGCCCGGACCGGACCCCGGGCGTACACCACGGTGCGCCCGACCCGCAGGGCCGCCAGCGCACCCAGGGCACAGGCCGCGGTCGCCCCCGCCCCCAGGACCGTGGCGCCCGACACGGTCCCGGCACCCAGGCCCGCCGCGGTCAGCGCGTCGACGAAGCCCGGCACGTCGGTGGTCGACCCGGCGCGGTGGATCCGGGCGTCCCGCGCGGTGAGCACCACGGTGTTCACCGCGCCGACCGCCACGGCCAGCGGCTCGACCTGGTCGAGCAGCCCCAACACCGTGCGCTTCAGCGGCATGGTCAGGCTCAACCCGACCCACGCCGGGGTGAGCCCGTCGAGCAGCGCGGGCAGCCCCTCGGCCGTGACATCCACCGCGTCGTACCGCCAGTCCAGCCCCAGGGCCTGGTAGGCGGCCCGGTGCAGCACCGGGGACAGCGAGTGGGCGACCGGGTGACCCAGCACCGCGGCCCGCCGTCGGCTCATCGCAGGCTCGCCTCGAACTGCGCCTTGTACGCCAGGAACTGCGGGTAGCTGGCGGTGAACTTCGTCTGGCCGGTCACCGGGTTGGTGGTCACGAAGTACAGCCAGTCCCCCGGTGCCGGGTGCAGGGCCGCGGCCAGCGCGGTCTGCCCGGGCGAGTCGATCGGCCCCGGGGGCAGCCCGGTGACCCGGTAGGTGTTGTACGGGGAGTTCACCCCGAGGTCCCCGGCGGTGACCGACAGCGTGTGCTGGCCCAACGCGTAGTTCACCGTCGTGTCCAGCTGCAGCTTCATCCCGGCGGCCAGCCGGTTGTCGATCACCCGGGCCACCTTCGGCATGTCCTGGGGCCGGGACGCCTCGGCCTGGACGAGGCTGGCCACGATCACCGCCTGGTACGGGGTGATCCCGCGGGCCGCGGCCGCCGCCGGTAGGTCCTGGGCCGCCGCGACCGTGGTGAACTGGGAGAACGCGGCCTGCAGCAGGTCGGCGGCCGTGGTCCCCGGCACGACGAGGTACGTGTTCGGGTAGAGGAAGCCCTCGGGGTGGCCCCGGGCGTACGCCGGCAGCCCGAGCGCCTGCGGATGAGCCAGCGCCGCCGTGAACTGGGCAAGCGGGATCTTCGACCCAGCTGCCAGCTGCGCCAGCGCCTCGGACAGCCGCAGCCCCTCGCGCAGGGTGATCTTCGGGTCGGCGTTCGACGCCGGATCGAGCAGCAGCCCCAGCGCGAGGGACGCCTTCATCTGGTGGCGCAACGCGTAGTAGCCGGGCTGGACGTCCCGTGATCGCGGGTTGGCGTCGGCCGCGGCGACGAAGGCACCGACGCTGCGCACCACCCCGTCGGCCACCAGGGTCCGGGCGATCGCGGTGGCCGAGGCCCCCGGGGCCACGGCGACCACGACCCGCCCGGTGCCGGGCCCCGGGTAGTCGGCGGGCCCGCCGAACACGCCACCGACCAGCCGTACGCCGACCACCACACCCACCGCCACCAGCAGGACCAGGGCGCTGATCGCGGCGACGACCGCACGCCGGCCGTGCCGGGACGGCCGGGACGGCCCAGCCGTGCCGACCAGCAGCACCGGGCCCTCAGCCATCCGAGACCCCGGGCCGAGCTCGTGCGTCGGAGTCCAAGGCGTGCTGCAAGATCTCCACCGCCGCCGCCTGGTCGACCACGCTCCGGGCCCGTCGGGCGTCCACCCCCGCCGCCTGCAGGCCCCGGGTCGCGCGCACCGTGGACAACCGCTCGTCCACCAGTCGGACCGGCACCGGCGCGATCCGACCGGCCAACGACGTGGCGTAACCCCGGGCCGCGATGGCCGCCGCCCCCTCCTCGCCGCGCAGCGTTCGCGGCAGGCCGACCACCACCTCCAGGGCGTCATGCTCGGCGACCAGGCCGACGAGCCGGTCGAGGTCACCCTCCCCGCGCGCCAGCGTCTCCAGCGGGGTGGCCAGCCGCCCCTCCGGGTCGCTGAGCGCCACGCCCACCCGCACCGAGCCGACGTCCACGCCGATCCGCACCCCGCGGCGCCCGGCCCGGGGCTCGGCCCGGGGCTCGGCCCGGGGCTCGGCAGGACGCCCGGCCCGAGGCTGGTCCGGGGTCGGCTCAGCCACCGGTACCTACCCGCTCCGCGAGCGTCCGCTCGACCGCGCGCAGCGCCTCGTCCAAGGCCCCCGGGTCCTTCCCGCCTCCCTGCGCGACGTCGGCCCGTCCCCCACCGCCCCCACCCAGGGCACGGGCCGCGACCCCGACCAGGTCACCGGCACTGACCCCGGACCCGCGGGCCGCATCGTTGACCGCCACGACCACCAGCGGGCGCCCGTCGGCGACCGCGCCGACCACCACCACCCCGGGCCGATCGCCGGGCAGCCGCCCGCGCACCTGCAGGGCGAGGCTGCGCAGGTCGTCGGCCCCGGCGCCCTCGGCGGCCCGGTGGACCACCACCGTGACCCCGTGCACGTCGCGGGCCGCCTCGACCAGGTCGCCGGCCCCGGCCAGCACCGCGTCGCGCTGGGCTCGTTCGATCTGCTTCTCGGCCTCGCGCAGCCGGGCCAGCACCCCGGCGACCCGGTCGGCCACCTCGTCCGGGCGTACCTTGAGCAGCTCGGACAGCTGGGCGACCAGCACGTGCTCGCGCGCCAGGAACCGGTAGGCGTCCGCACCCACCAGGGCCTCGACCCGGCGGATCCCGGTGCCGATCGAGGACTCCCCGAGCAGGGTGACCACGCCGATCTGGGCCGAGTGCTGGGCGTGCGTGCCACCGCACAGCTCGCGGGCCCACTCCCCGACGGACACGACCCGTACCCGGGGCCCGTACTTCTCCCCGAACAGCGCCATCGCCCCGGTGGCTCGGGCCTGCTCCTGGCTCATCCACTCCGCGGACACCGGCAGGTCGTCGGCGAGCACCGCGTTGACCGTGGCCTCCACGTCGGCCAGCACGCTCGCCGGCACCGGTCCGGTCGCGGAGAAGTCGAAGCGGAACCGGCCCGGGGCGTTCTCCGAACCGGCCTGGGTGGCGGTCTCCCCCAGCGCATCGCGGATCGCCCGGTGCACCAGGTGCGTGGCGGTGTGCGCTCGGGAGATCGCCCGGCGCCGGGAGACGTCCACCTCGGCGAGCACCGGCACGCCGGGGTGGACCAGCCCGGAACGGACCCGGGCCCGGTGCACCACCAGCGTCCCGTCCGGCTTCTGCACGTCGAGCACCTCGAGCACCGTGCCGTCGTCGAGCAGGATCCGCCCGGTATCGGCCAGCTGGCCACCGGCCTCGGCGTAGAACGGGGTCCGGTCCAGCACCACCTCGACCTCGGTGCCCTCGGACGCCTCCTCGACCCGGTGCCCGTCGAGGAGGATCCCGGTCAGGCGTGCCTCGGTGCTCACCTCGTCGTACCCGGTGAACACCACGTCGGCGCCCAGCCGGTCACCGAGGGCGCGGTAGGCCGACAGGTCGGCGTGCCCGCTCTTCTTCGCGCTCGCGTCGGCCTTCGCCCGGGACCGCTGCTCGCCCATCAGCCGGCGGAACCCCTCCTCGTCCACGGCCAGGCCGGCCTCCGCAGCCATCTCCAGGGTGAGGTCGATGGGGAAACCGTACGTGTCGTGCAGGGCGAACGCCTGGTCCCCGGACAGGGCGCCAACCCCGGCCTGGCGGGTCCACGCCACCGCCTGGTCGAAGATCAGCGTCCCCTTCCCGAGGGTGGCCAGGAACGCCGTCTCCTCGGCCACGGCGACCGCCTCGATCCGCGACCGGTCGTCGACCAGCTCCGGGTACTGCGGACCCATCGCCTCGATGCTCGCCTGGACCAGCGCGGCCATCGTCTGGTCGCCGGCGCCGAGCAGCCGCATCGAGCGGACCACGCGGCGCACCATCCGGCGCAGCACGTACCCGCGTCCCTCGTTCGCCGGGACCACGCCGTCACCGATGAGCATCACCGCGGTCCGCGCATGGTCGGCCACCACCCGCAGCCGCACGTCGTCCCGGTGCCCGTCGGGCCCACCGGCCCCGTACCGCCGGCCGGACAGGGTCGCGGCCCGGTCGAGCACCCGGCGGGTGGTGTCGATCTCGTACACGTTCTCCACGCCCTGCAGCAGCGTGGCCAGGCGCTCCAGACCCAGGCCGGTGTCGATGCTGGGCGCCGGCAGGTCCCCGAGGATCGGGTAGTCGCTCTTGCCGGGGCCGGTGGACGCCCCCCGGACGTACTGCATGAACACGAGGTTCCACACCTCGAGGTACCGCTCCTCGTCGACGATCGGACCGCCGTCCCGGCCGTGCTCCGGGCCCCGGTCGTAGTAGATCTCCGAGCACGGCCCGCACGGCCCGGGCACACCCATCGACCAGAAGTTGTCGTCCATCCCGCGACGCTGGATCCGCTCGGCCGGCACGCCGACCGTCTCGGACCAGAGGCGTGCCGCCTCGTCGTCGTCCAGGTAGACGGTCACCCACAGCCGCTCGGCGTCCAGGCCGTACCCGCCGCCGGCGACCGGGGTGGTCAGCAGCTCCCAGGCGTACGGGATCGCCTTCTCCTTGAAGTAGTCGCCGAAGGAGAAGTTCCCGCACATCTGGAAGAACGAGGCGTGCCGGGTGGTCTTGCCCACCTCGTCGATGTCCAGGGTGCGCACGCACTTCTGCACGCTGGTCGCCCGTGGGTAGGCAGGGGTCACCGCCCCGAGGAAGTACGGCTTGAACGGGACCATGCCGGCGTTGACCAGCAGGAGGGTCGGGTCGTCGGCGACCAGCGATGCCGAGGGGACCACGGTGTGGCCCCGGGCCTCGAAGAACGCCAACCATCGACGCCGGATCTCCGCCGACTCCATGTCAGTACGTGTCCTCTCCTGGTCCCGGTCCCGGTCCTGGTCCCGGTCGTGCCGTCCGGCCGGTCGCCCGCCCGCCGGAGCCGGTCGCCTGACCGATCTCCTCGCGGATCTGACGCTCCCGTTCCCGGGTGGCGTGGCGTACCTGGGTGACGAACGCACCGGCTCGCTCCCGCGCTCCGCCCATGCCGGCGCCCAGTGCCCCACAGGCGCGCTCGGCCAGCCCGGCGGGAGCCCACCGCCGCACCCGGCGCTGGGCGGCACGGTAGCCGACCACGCCGACGACGGCTCCCACGCCCATCCAGACGGTGCGGCGCATCACTGCCCCCGGTCGCGAGGGTGCTCGGCGGGTCGCAGCGCCCGGCGCACCCCGTACGCGAAGGAAGCCGCCTTGATCACCGGGTTGCCGAACGCGATGGCCAGCGCCGCGGTGATCCGCGAGACGTCCCGGCTGGTGCGTTCGATGTTCGCGGTGATCGCGTCGACCCGCAGCAGCTGGGCGTTGGTCGTGGTGACCGTCTCGGTCACCTCGCCGATCAGTGGCACGGTCTGCTCGGCCACGCCGTGCACCAGCTCGCGGGTCTCGTCGAAGACCCGTCCCAGCTTGACCAGCGGGACCGCCAGCGCCCCGACCAGCAGGACGAAGGCGATCGCCGCGATGAGTCCGGCGATGGATCCGAGCGACATCGGCTCACCTCTCGGGGTCGGGTTGCGGGTCGGGCGGGGCGTCGGGTTGCGGGTCGGGTTGCGCGCCGGGTGGGCCGTCCGGCGGTCGACCCAGGGCCCGGAGCAACCGCTCGAGCACCTCGCCGACCGCGCGTTCGACCCCGTGGTTGGTCGGACGGTAGTACCGCCGCGCCGCGACCGCCTCGGGAGCGTACCGGGCCGCGACCACCCCCCCGGGGTAGTCGTGCGGGTACCGGTACCCCTGACCATGGCCCAGTCGCTGCGCCCCGGCGTAGTGGGCGTCCCGGAGGAAGGCGGGAACCGGTCCGGCCAGCCCCGCACGCACGTCGGCCACCGCCTCGTCGACCGCGGTGATCACC
>JAJYSQ010000008.1 GCA_021793495.1 Actinomycetes bacterium | reverse complement strand
TCGCCCCCGGGCTGCGGTGATGACCGGACTCTCGGCCAGAAAGGTGTCGGCGTAGGCCACGCCGGCCGAGGGGCGACCGTCGGTGCTGGTCATCCGGGGACCTGTCTCCCTCCCGTGTCGACGGGATGGTGTGCTGGGGTGGGGACACCCTACCGGCGTCGGGCCCGCCCGGGTCTCGGAACGTCCCTCGGCGTCCCGTCGTTGTCGCGGTGACCCAGGGCCGGCAACGGATCAGCGAGACCCGCTGAACACGGGCCCGGAGATGACCTGGGGCACCGCGCGAGGGCCGCGGTTCGTCTCGGAAGTCAGGCATAGGGAAGAATGACGACCGCTTCGGTATGTGATGTGCCCACCGCTGGGCGGGTGAGCATGGCCCGGCCCGGGCCGGCCCCCCGGCGGGAGCACGTCCGTGGAGGTGTCGTCGTGGCAGTGGACGCTGGTTCGTCGGTCGACCCGGTTTCCGAGTGGATCCCTCCGACCTGGGATGAGGTGGTGCGCACCCACGCGGGACGGGTCTACCGGTTGGCGTACCGGCTCACGGGGAACCAGCACGATGCCGAGGACCTGACCCAGGAGGTCTTCGTCCGGGTCTTTCGCTCCCTGTCCAGCTACACCCCGGGGACGTTCGAGGGCTGGCTGCACCGGATCACGACGAACCTCTTCCTCGACCAGGTCCGCCGTCGGGCACGGATTCGGTTCGAACCCCTCGGTGACGACGCCCCGGACCGGCTGGCCGGGCGTGAACCAACACCCGCCCAGGCATACGACCAGACGCACTTCGACCCCGACGTCCAGGCCGCTCTGGAGGGGCTCAGCCCGGAGTTCCGCACGGCCGTGGTGCTGTGCGACATCGAAGGGCTGTCGTACGAGGAGATCGCGCTGACCATGGGGGTGAAGCTGGGGACGGTCCGTAGCCGGATCCACCGGGGCAGGTCGGCGCTGCGCAGTGCCCTGGCTCACCGGGCTCCCCGACCGAGCCGGCTCGACGAGCAGGTGCTCCAGATCGTTGCGGAGGGCGGGGGCGAGCTTCGATGACCTCGTTCGGCCACCTGCCGGGTCCGCTCGTCAGCGCCTTGGTCGACGGCGAGCTGGGTCACGAGACCCGTGATCTTGCCCTGGCGCACCTAGCGGGGTGTCCGGGCTGCCGCCACGAGGTGGACACCGAGCGTGCGGTCGTCGCTCGTCTGCGGACGATGGGTGATGCCGGTGTGCCCGCGGACCTGGTGCGTCGACTGCGCGAGATCCCGGTGGCCACGATGTCGGTGCGCGTTGTGGGCCGGCGCCGGACCCGGCTGCGAGGGTTCGCACACCTGGGCGACCGGACCCGGCCGCGCCGGTACGGACGCCGGACCTCCTCAGCACGGACGCGTGGCACCGGTCCGGCCCGCTCCGGCAGCCTGGCTGCGGGGGCCGTGTCGATGCTCGCTCTCGGTGTGGCCAGTGCCTTCTTCCTGGGGGGGCGCTCGGCCCAGTCTCCGTTGCCGATCGTCCCGGCGGCCGCCGGGATCGGGTCGCCGTCGGCTCCCGCGGTTCGTGCCACCCCGACCGGCTCGACGCCTGGTCGTTCCGGCGAGGCGTCGCTGGTCGCGTCGTTGACGGCGGGCACCGGGTTGTCGGGGTTCGGAGCCGTCGTGGCCGCGCCGGTGTCCGGGGAGTTCCACCAGGTCTATGTTGCCGATGTCGCGCTGTCGACGAGCCGCATCGGGGACCCGCTACCCACAGTGCCGCCGGTCAGCCCCACCGCCAGCCCGACCTCCGGCCCCACCGCCAGCCCGGTGGTCACCCCGGGTCGCACCTCGTCGGGGGGCGCCGCCCGTCCCACATCGACGCAGCCCTGACCTCGACAGACCTAGCTGCCTCGGCTCCCCGGCGGCGTACGCTGGGGCTCGTCTGGCGGCAGACCTGCTCCCAGACGAAGTCCTCGTCGGTGCGGGAGCGCGCGTGCTGGACATCAATGGTGGCGAGGTCCTGTTCCTGCTCGTCATCGCGTTGTTCCTCTTCGGCCCCGAGCGGCTGCCCAAGTTCGCCCGGGAGGCCGCACGCGTCGTGCGGCAGGTGAAGCTCATGGCGGCCCAGGCCCGCTCTGAGCTCTCGGGGCACCTGGGTGAGGAGTTCAAGGACCTGGACCTGCACAGCCTGCGTGATCTGAACCCGCGCACGTTGGTGACCCGGACGCTGTTGGACGACACCCCCCGTCCGCCGGCCCCGTCCCGCTCGGTGTCGCCTCGCCCGGCGCGGCCGCCGGTGTCCGGTGGAGAGCGTCCGCCCTACGACCCGGACGCCACCTGAGTGGCCTGAGCCAGCGGGGACGAGCCGGTTCTGTCTGCGCTCAGTGCGCCACCGGGGTCAGGTTCAGCGGTCGTCCGACCAGGCTGGAGCGTCGGCGGGCCAGGCTGCCGGCCAGTTCGTCAAGGACCACGGCGGCCGGTGAGGCCGGCTGGCTCACCACGAGCGGCACCCCGGCATCCCCGCCCTCCCGCAGCCGCACGTCCATCGGGATGCTGGCGAGCAGCGGTACGTGCGCTCCCAGGATGCGGCCGAGGGCGTCGGCCACCGCCTGACCGCCTCCCGTGCCGAACACGTCGATGCGCTCGCCGCAGTGTGGGCAGGGTAGCCAGGACATGTTCTCGATGATCCCGGTGACGTGCTGGTGGGTCTGGGAGGCGATCGCCCCGGCACGCTCGGCGACCTCAGAGGCAGCCAGCTGAGGAGTGGTCACGATCAGCAGCTCGGCGCTGGGCAGCAGCTGGGCCACGGAGATCGCGATGTCACCGGTGCCGGGCGGCAGGTCCAGCAGGAGGATGTCCAGGTCACCCCAGAACACGTCGGCCAGGAACTGTTGCAGGGCACGGTGCAGCATCGGGCCGCGCCACACGACCGGAGCGTTTCCCCCGGTGAACATCCCGACCGAGATCACCTTCACCCCGTGAGCGGTCGGAGGCATGATCATGTCATCGACCTTGGTGGGGTGCCCGGTCACGCCGAGCATCCGGGGCACCGAGTGCCCGTAGATGTCGGCGTCGATCAGCCCGACCGACAGCCCCCGGGCGGCCATGGCCGCGGCCAGGTTGACCGTGGTCGAGGACTTGCCCACTCCGCCCTTGCCGGAGGCGACCGCGAACACCCGGGTGGTCGAACCGGGGCGCGCGAACGGGATCTCGGGCTCTTCCTGCCCGCCCCGGAGCTGGGTACGCAGCGCGTGCCGTTGCTCGTCGCTCATCACGTCCAGGTCGACCTTGACCGCGTTCACCCCCGGCAGGGCGGAGACTGCGGCGGTGACCTCACGGGTGATCGTCTCGCGCAAGGGGCAGCCGGCCACCGTCAGGTACACCGCCACGTCGACCTCGCCGGATGCGGAGACCTCCACCGACTTGACCATGCCGAGCTCGGTGATCGGCCGATGGATCTCAGGGTCCTGGACGTCGGCCAGCGCGAGCCGGACCTGGTCGACGGAGGGCGGTGGTGTCGGGGTCACGAGCCGATGCTACGTCCGTTGCTGGCGGCCGCGGCGTCGCCTCGGCGTCGGCTCGGCGTCGGCCGTGGGGGCGGCGCCGGCGTTCGGCGGCGACCGCCATCTCCGCCAGCGGGGTGCTCTCTCGCCCACCAGGCTCGTCGTGCGAGGTGCTGCCCGGCTCGTCCGGGGCGTCGAGGCCACGGGCCGGTTCCCCGACCACCGGTTCCCCGACCACCGGTTCCCCGCACCGAGGACAGTGCCGCCAGTCCAGCTGCACCCCCTGACCGCACACCGGGCAGCGGGGCCCCACGGGGGCCTCGTCGTCGGTGACCCGCACGGCTTCCTCGTACGTGGTGGTCCCGGCCGCTGCGGCGGCGACCGCCGCCTGGCGCAGGCCGGTCCCCCCGGTGACCCTGACGATCGCGGTCAGCGAGTCCTCGGTGGGGTCGGTCACCATCGCGTGTCGGATCCCCGCGGTGACCGGGACTACCTCGAACACCCCGGTGCGACCCCGGTAGCCGGTGTGGCCGCACTCGGTGCACCCTCGCCCCCGGACCGGGTGGGCCCCGACCATCCAGCCGGGACGCAGGCCGAGCAGCCCCAGGATGGCCTCGTCAGGATCGTACGGTTCGGCGCACCGCAGGCAGGGGCGGCGGACCAGCCGCTGGGCCACGGTCGCGGACAACGACGAGGCGACCAGGTACGGTGCGGCTCCCATGTCGACAAGCCTGGTCAACGCCTGCACGGCACCATTGGTGTGCAGCGTGGTCAGCACCAGGTGGCCGGTCAGGGCCGCTCGGAGCGCCAGCTGGGCGGTCTCCGTGTCGCGGACCTCGCCGACCAGGACCACGTCCGGGTCCTGGCGCAGCACGGCCCGCAAGCCTCGCCCGAAGGTCATCCCGGTCCGTTCGTTCACCTGGACCTGGGTGATCCCCGGCAAGGCGATCTCGACCGGGTCCTCCAGGGTGACGATGTTGAGCTCCGGCGACAAGATCTCCTTGATGCAGGCGTACAGCGTGTTGGTCTTGCCGGAGCCGGTGGGGCCGGTGAGCAGGATCAGGCCCTGGGGTCGGCGCAGCAGGTCCCGCATCGTGGCCAGCTGCTCGGCATCGAACCCCAGCTCGTCCAGCGACGGCACCCGGTCTGCCTGGGTGAGCAGCCGGATCACCACCTTCTCCCCATGAAGGGTAGGCAGGGTGCTCACCCGAACGTCGGCAAGAGACTCGTCCACCGACAACCGAGCACGGCCGTCCTGCGGGACCCGGCGCTCGGCGATGTCGATACCCGACATGATCTTGATCCGGCTGATCACGGCCGCGGCGGTGCTGCGCGGGGTGACCATGGCCTCCCGCAGGATCCCGTCGACCCGGTACCGTACGACCAGACCCCGGGTCTGCGGTTCCAGGTGCACGTCACTGGCTCCCAGGCGGACCGCATCGCCCAGGATCCGGTCGACCAGTCGAACCGTGGGGGCGTCCTCGACCAGAGCGGCAGCGATGTCCAGGCCCTCGTCGGGATCGTCGGCGACCATCTCGGCCACCACGTCGGAGACCTCGTCATCGTCGGGCATCGCGGCCCAGGATCGTTCCAGGACGTGGCGCACCTGGGTGTCCGTGGCGACCAGCACGACCAGGCTCTTGGCTCGGGCGTAGGCCCGGACGTCATCCAGGGCCAGCACGTTCGTCGGGTCCGCGGCCGCCACCGTGGCTATCGGGCCATCGATGCCCAGCAGCACGCTGCGGGTCCGGTCGGCGACGGCGCGTGGGATGCGCCGGACCGTCTCCGGGTCGGGGGGGGCACCGGCCAGGTCGACGAGGTCGAGGCCAAGAGCCTCGGCCAACGCCCGGGAGACCTGCTCCTCGGTCACCATCTCCAGGTCGGTGAGCACCTGGCCGAGCCGGCGGCGCTGGCCAGGGTTGGTGGCTTGGACGGCCAGCGCTTGGCCGAGCTGGCCATGGGTGATCAACCCGGCCGCGACCAGCACCTCGCCGAGCCGTCGTCGCCGTCCTGCTGCGCTGTCAGCAGCCGGGACCGTGGTCGCTGTGCTCACCGTGGGGACATCGGCTCACCGCGGTCGGGGGTAAAGCCTCCGGCCGGCCCGGACGTTCGACGACCGGTGCGCCCGCCCGCCGACGTCCAGCGGTGCGGCTAGCCTTCGGCCTTGTGATGACGCTGCCGGGACCGACTCTGGAGTACCTGGTGGTCGACGTGTTCACCGACCGGGCGTACTCCGGCAACCCGTTGGCCGTCGTCCTCGGCGGGGAGGGACTGACCTCGGCCCAGATGCAGGCCGTGGCCAGCGAGTTCCACCTGTCGGAGACCGCCTTCCCACTCTGGGTAGGCGCCCTGGGCGACGTCGACTACCAGCTGCGGATCTTCACCCCGACCGCGGAGCTGCCGTTCGCTGGCCACCCCTCGGTCGGTGCGGCCTGGGTCCTGGCGTACCGGGAACTCGTGCCGGTGGGTCCGCTGCGGCAGCGGTGCGGCGCGGGTGATCTCGGCGTCCGGGTCGAGCTACGGCAGACCGACGAGCCCGGTCCCGCCCCTCGGGTGCCAGGGCGCGTCTGGTTGGACGGGGCAGCGCCCTCGGCTCGCCGGACGGATGATCCACAGCTGGCCGCCCGGGTCGCCACCGCAGTGGGCCTGGGGCTCGCTGAGCTGCGCGGCGAGGTGTGGATCTGCGGCGCTGGCCTGGACTTCTGCTACCTGGGAGTCCACCCGTCGACCCTGGGTCGTGCGAGCGCGACGGCCGCAGGACTGACCGCCGTCAGCGAGCTGGCGGGTCTGGCCGGGCTGGTGGTGCACACCCTGGGCAGTGCTCGGGTCCAGCAGCGGGTGTTTGCCCCGGACATCGGTGTCGTGGAGGACCCGGCGACCGGATCGGCGGCGCTGGGCCTGGTGGCGTTGGCGGTGGCCACCGGACATCTGGTCGGTGACGGTGAGCACGAGCTCGTCGTCGAGCAGGGGGCGTGGATCGGTCGGGGCTCGCGAATGACGTGCGCGGTCCGGACCGAGAGGGGTCGTCCCGTCGCGGTGTCGGTGGCCGGGGAGGTCGTCCCGGTCGCGGTGGGTCGAATCCGGGTCCCTCCGGTCACCTGAGCGGCGTCGGTCTCCCGAAGCCCGCCACGATCACCCCTCGGTCAGCGCCACGCGCCAGACCTGGGCGTGGTCGGCCCAGACGCCGGGCAGCCGGCGAGGGTCGGCAGCGTTCAGCCGGGCGTTGGCCAGTACGGCCGTACCACCGATCCACTCCGGGTCCTCGGGGTGCACCTGGTGCGCCATGCCCGGCAGGCGCACCGCCAGGGCTCCGGTGTCCTTGGCCCGCCACGACACCCAGATCTGGCCGCCGTCGACGAGCTCGGGCAGCTGTTGCTCGAGCGTCAGCTCGTCGGCCGCTGGGCCGGCCGGTGCCCCGCTCGGCGTTTCCGGACGGCGCCCGACCAGCCAGGCCTGCCCCTCGTGCCAGACGTACCACGCGGCTCGGGGTGGACCGCCTGGTCGATGCAGCCAGAGCACCTTGGCTCTCCGGGCCACGGCGAGGGCGACGGTGCGCGCCGTGGTCGGGTCGGACGGGTAGGTCGCGGTGTGAGGGTGGTCGGCAACAGACACCTGGCCAGGTTGCCACGCCGGTCGGGGGCGTCACCATGGCGGGTCCGCGTCGGCCAGGATGGCTCGGTGACGACCGCCGCACCCACCCCGGGTGCCATCATGCGTCCGCCACTGGGCGATCTGCTGCTCCTCGGGGTCGGCGTGGCCGCGGTGTCCACGTCCGGTCCGTTGATCGCCGCGGCAGCCGCGGCTCCTGCGCTGGCCATCGCCTTCTGGCGCAACGCGCTCGGCGCCGGGCTGACCTCACCGTTCACCCTGGTCGCTCAGCACCGCGCGTTGCGGGCGCTGACCCGGCGCGAGTGGCTCGTGTCGGGGGCTGCCGGGTTGCTGCTGGCGGCACACTTCGCCCTGTGGATCCCGGCACTGGGCTTCACCTCGGTGGCCTCGGGCACCGCGTTGACCGCCGTCCAGCCGATCTGGGCGGCGCTGATCGCCCGAGCCGCCGGGCACCGTGTCCCGGCACGGGCGTGGCTGGGCATGGCGATCGCGTTCGGCGGGGTGGTGCTGCTGACCGGGGTGGACGTCTCGATCTCCCCACGCGGCCTGGTAGGGGACGTGATGGCGCTGGCCGGCGGGGTGTTCGCCGCCGCCTACATGACCGTCGGCGGTCTCGCCCGCCGGACCGTGCCGACGGGGGTGTACACGATGCTCGCCTACACGGCCTGCGCCCTGGCCCTGCTGCTGGCCTGCCTGGTCGGTGGGGCTCGGCTCGGCGGCTACCCGTCTCACGTGTGGATCGAGCTGTTCGCGCTGACCCTCGGTCCCCAGCTGCTGGGCCACACGGTGTTCAACCGGGTGCTGCGCACCACCAGCGCGACCGTGGTGTCGCTCGCGATCCTGCTCGAGGTGCCCGGGGCAGGGCTGATCGCTTGGGTGTGGTTGGGCCAGCACCCGCCGGTCGCTGCGTTTCCGGCCGCGGTGCTGCTGCTGGTGGGGATCGGCGTGGTGGTCACCGCGGACCGGTCGGTGGAACGCGACACCGAGGGGGCCCGGCTGGCCGAGTGAGCCCAGAGCCGGCCGGGACCGACCGCGGTAGTCTGCGCCGCGCACCGTGCTCGTCCTGGAGGCCTGATGATCGACCGTCGTCCCGTCCGCCCCCGGCGCTCCTGCCTGGCGGTGCCCGGTTCCAGCCCGAAGATGCTGGCGAAGGCCCAAGGGCTCGGTGCCGACATGGTCTTCCTGGACCTGGAGGATGCCGTCGCCCCGGAGGCGAAAGCCGCTGCCCGGGCATCGGTGGTTGACGCCTTGAACGATGGGGACTTCTCGGGCAAGACGCGCGCGGTCCGGATCCACGCTGCCACCACACCGTGGTGCTACCGTGACGGGGTTTCGTTCGTCGAGTGTGCCGGGTTGTACCTGGACACGCTTGTCCTGCCCAAGGTCCACGACGCCGCGCACGTGCACTGGCTGGACCTGACCCTCACCCAGGTCGAGCGGGCCCTGGGGCTTGCCGTGGGCCGGATCGGCATCGAGGCACAGATCGAGAGCGCGCACGGGCTGGCCGAGGTCGAGACGATCGCCGCGGCCAGCCCGCGGCTGGAGACGCTGGTCTTTGGGCCGGCCGACTTCATGGCCAGCCTGGGGATGCGGACCCTGGTCGTCGGCGAGCAGCCGGCCGGCTACCCGGACGGGGACGCCTACCACTATGTCCTGATGCGGCTGCTGGTCACCGCCCGGGCTCGCGGGGTCAGCGCGATCGACGGGCCTTTTCTGCAGATCCGCGACGTCGAGGGGTTTCGGCGGACGGCGCGGCGCTCGGCGGCCCTGGGGTTCGACGGCAAGTGGGTGGTGCACCCTGACCAGATCGAGGCGGCGAACGAGACGTACGCCCCCTCCCAGCCCGACTACGATCGTGCCGAGCTGATCCTGGACGCGTACGCCTGGGCGACCTCGTCGGCCGGCGGGCGGCGCGGCGCGGTCCGGCTGGGCGAGGAGATGATCGACGAGGCCTCTCGGAAGATGGCGCTCGTCGTCGCAGCGAAGGGACGTGCCGCCGGACTGGTACGAACGTCCATGTTCACCCCGCTGGATTCGTGATGACGGGGACGAGTGGGACGGGCGTCTCGAGACCTGCTGGCTCGCCGAGCCCATGCGGGTCCCCACCCGGGGTGCTCACCGGGCGGGTGGCGCTGGTCACCGGGGCCGGGGGTCGGCATGGGATCGGTTACGCCGTGGCGATGCGTCTGGCCTGGATGGGCGCCTCGGTAGCCCTGGTGTCCACCACCGGGCGCATCCACGCCCGGGCCACCGAGCTGGCCGAGCAGTCTGGCGCGCGCACTCTCGGAGTGGTCGCCGACCTGACCGACGAGTCCGCGGCCGCCCGCCTGTGCGATCACCTCGGGCGGAGGCTGGGTGCGATCGCCGTGCTGGTGAACAACGCCGGGATGGGCCAGGTCGGGGCCCCCGAGGTGCTCACCACGACTGTCGAGATGTCGCTGGCCGACTGGCGCTCGGGGATCGAGCGCAACCTCACCACGGCATTCCTGGTCACCCGTGCGGTGCTCCCGGCGATGACCTCGGCCGGGTTCGGCCGGGTGGTGAACGTGGCCTCGACCACGGGGGCGCTCCAGGCCAACCCCGGCGAGGCCGCCTACGCCGCTGCCAAGGCAGGGATGGTGGGTCTGACCAAGGTGCTCGCGCTCGAGGTGGCCGGGACCGGCGTGACGGTCAACGCGGTCGCCCCCGGATGGATCGCTACCGCCGCGCAGACGCCCGAGGAGGCCCGGCACGGTCGGGCCTCTCCGATGCGCCGGTCGGGAACCCCGGATGAGGTCGCGGCGGCAGCTGGGTTCCTGGCCAGCCCCGAGGCCTCGTACGTCAACGGGCACACGCTGGTGGTGGACGGTGGCAACCACCTGGTCGAGGGGCTGGCCGGCCGGTAGCGCTGGCTCCGGGTCCGGTACCCGGAGCACCGGACTACCCCAGGTGGTCGCGCCAGGAGCGCCGGGCCCGCCAGCCGAGCATCCGCTCGGCCTTCGCGCAGGAGATGCCCGAGGCATCCACCCGGTTCAGCGGGCGCAGGACGACCGTGTCGCCGTACCGGGCCCGTACCTCGGCAGCCAGGTCGTGCCCGCCGACGTTGTCGGGGTTCGCGGCGTAGAACACCTCGTGCCCGGGCAGCTCGGACTCGGTGGCCAAGGCGATCATCTCGCCCAGGTCCTCGGCGTCGATGTAGGACCAGAACGTCGGGCTCGGCAGGCTCGCCTCGCGCACGAACGGGCCCAGGTTGCGCTCGTAGTTGCCTTCCCAGGCCACCCAGGAGGGTCGGATCGAGATCACCGTGAGGTCGCTGCGGCGGACCGCGGCGTCGGCCAGCTGCTCGCCGAAGTACTTGGCGAGCGCGTACGGGTCCTGCGGGGCGACCGGGTGCTCCTCGTCCACCGGGACGTACACCGGCCGGGCCGGGGTCTCCGGGAAGATGAATCCGGGGACCGTCTCGCTGGAGATGTTGACCAGTCGTGGGGTCCGCCAGCGGATGCACGCCTCGATCACGTTGAACGTGGCCATCAGGTTGTTGGCGAAGACCACGTGCGGGGCGTGGTGGACCGGGTCAGGGATCGCCGCGGCGTGCACCACGGCATCCATCGTGCGGATGATCGCGTACGCTGCCCCAGCGTCGGTCAGGTCGGCCTGCAGGTACGGCACCTGACCGGGCAGGTCGGCCTCGTACTCGGGAGCCATCAGGTCGGTGGCGATGACGTCGTGGTCTCGTCGGGCCAGCTCGGCGACGGCGAACCGACCGACCTTGCCTCGGGCTCCGGTCACCAGCACGCGCATGTGGTCCGTCCTCGTCTGCTCGCCGGCACCCTGGGTCACCCGAGCCTACGGGGTGGATGGGGAACGGGTCGCACCACCGGGGCGGCGACCGCGAGCGGACTGTCCAGCACGTCCGGTGACGGGGTAGTGACGAGGCATGATGAGGTGTTCTGTCAGGCAGAGCAGCCGCATCAGCGGTCGTGACACCGGTGCGTCCTGGCTGGATGCGCCCCCATCCCAGGAGTGAGCATGCCTGCGCTGTCCATCGACCCAGCGTCCATCGCCGATCGCACGGTCGTCGGCTCCTACACGACCTATGCCGACGCCCAGCGAGCCGTCGACTTCCTGTCGGACAACAAGTTCCCGGTGGAGCACACCGCGATCATCGGCAGCGACCTGCGGATGGTCGAGGCCGTGCTGGGACGTCTGTCCTGGGGGAGGGCGGCCAGCGCGGGAATCGGCACCGGAGCATGGTTCGGCCTGCTGGTCGGCTTGCTGCTCAGCCTGTTCGCCTCGCACACCACCGACGGGTTGGGGCTGGTCCTCGCCGGCCTGGTCTACGGCGCGGTCTTCGGGTTGATCTTCGGTCTGGTGTCGTACGCGATGACCCGCGGGCGGCGCGACTTCCTCTCGCGCAGCCAGATCGTGGCCGCTCGGTACGACGTGGTCGCCGACCCGCAGGTCGCCGAGGATGCCAAGAACATGCTGATCAAGCTGGCCTGGCGGACGTCCTGAGCAGTGGTGGCTCGCCGCGGTTACCCCACGTGCACTACCGGAGGGACCCGCAGCCACGGGGGGATGGCATCCTGGATCTGAGGGTCGGGCTGCCACGCGGCTCCACGGTGCTGCTGCCAGACTGTCTCGATCCGGGTGAGGGTGCGGCGTAGATCGGGGTCGCGGGCAAACGGTGAGTCGGCGGGCACTCGCAGGATCCACTTGTGCCCCTTGCCGTCCCAGACCGCGCCGGAGGTGGACAGGGTGGTCGTGACGTACCCCACGCCTTGGATCTGCGACCAAGGCAGCTCGCGGTCGGTGACGCCGTGCAGCACCAAGGCGTGAGGGGCCAGGGTGACGCCGAACCGGGCGGTCCAGAGGTAGACGCCGGCAAACACCGCCACCGTGAGCACCGCCCCGGGCACGCCCACCTGGAACCCGCCGTACGCCGCCACCACGGCCCCGAGGACCAGCACGGTCCTCCGGGTCCTGCGGGGCAGTCGAAGGCGCTCCGGGAGCTGGTGCGGATCGGTCGAGGGGCAGGGGTGCGCGGCGTCGGCCATCCGCCTAGTCTGGCACAGAT
>JAJYSQ010000007.1 GCA_021793495.1 Actinomycetes bacterium | reverse complement strand
AGACAGATACCTCTGTCACAGAACATCAGTACGGTACCGTTGCGACCTTGCCCCCAGGCCACGGACCGGTCAAGGAGTGCCAATATGTCCGGACAAGACCCGTCGGCCGGGGACCAGGGGTGTTCGCCGCTGGCGTAGCCCGTGGCGTCGATGGCCTCCAACGGAACAACGGGGGGCTCGTACGCCGTTGACCTGCCTGTTCGACCCTCGTCCACGATCGGTCGGTACCCCGGTGGAGACCGGATCGTTACCGTGGTGGGCGGGGTCTGCCCCCGATTGCGGGCTAGCATGCGGAAGGACAAGAGTGAGGCTCGCCGACCGGAGCCCCACCTGCCCGACCGCTCTCGAGGAGCGTCCACGATGTTCGAGAGGTTTACCGACCGCGCCCGTCGCGTCGTCGTCCTGGCCCAGGAAGAGGCCAGGATGCTCAACCACAACTACATCGGGACCGAGCACATCCTGCTCGGGCTGATCCACGAGGGCGAAGGCGTGGCAGCCAAGTCGTTGGAGAGCCTGGGGATCTCCCTGGAGGCGGTCCGCCAGCAGGTCGAGGAGATCATCGGCCAAGGGCAGCAGGCTCCTACCGGGCACATCCCGTTCACCCCGCGGGCCAAGAAGGTTCTCGAGCTCTCGCTGCGCGAGGCGCTGCAGCTGGGGCACAACTACATCGGGACCGAGCACATCCTGCTCGGGCTGATCCGCGAGGGCGAGGGTGTGGCCGCCCAGGTCCTGGTCAAGCTCGGCGCGGACCTCAACCGGGTACGCCAGCAGGTGATCCAGCTGCTGTCCGGCTACCAGGGCAAGGAGGCAGCGACGGCCGGGGGGCCGGCGGAGAGCGCGCCTTCCACCTCGCTGGTGCTCGACCAGTTCGGCCGCAACCTGACCCAGGCGGCGCGGGAGAACAAGTTGGATCCGGTCATCGGTCGGGCCAAAGAGATCGAGCGGGTCATGCAGGTGCTCAGCCGACGGACCAAGAACAACCCGGTGCTCATCGGTGAGCCCGGGGTGGGCAAGACCGCCGTGGTCGAGGGGCTGGCCCAGGCCATCGTCAAGGGCGAGGTTCCCGAGACCCTGAAGGACAAGCAGCTGTACACGCTGGACCTCGGGGCCCTGGTCGCCGGTTCGCGGTACCGCGGAGACTTCGAGGAGCGGCTGAAGAAGGTCCTCAAGGAGATCCGTACCCGCGGGGACATCATTCTGTTCATCGACGAGCTGCACACCCTGGTGGGTGCCGGCGCGGCCGAGGGCGCGATCGACGCAGCCAGCATCCTCAAGCCGATGCTGGCCAGAGGTGAGCTGCAGACGATCGGGGCCACGACCATCGACGAGTACCGCAAGCACCTCGAGAAGGACGCTGCCCTGGAGCGTCGATTCCAGCCCATCCAGGTCAACGAGCCGACCCTGGCGCACACGATCGAGATCCTCAAAGGGCTACGGGACCGTTACGAGGCCCACCACCGGGTCTCGATCACCGACGGTGCCCTGGTGGCCGCGGCCACCCTGGCGGACCGGTACGTCTCCGACCGTTACCTGCCGGACAAGGCGATCGACCTGGTCGACGAGGCTGGTTCCCGGATGCGCATCCGACGGATGACCGCGCCACCGGACCTGCGTGAGTTCGACGAGAAGATCTCGGCGGTCCGCCGTGAGAAGGAGTCGGCGATCGACGCGCAGGACTTCGAGCGCGCCGCAGCGCTGCGAGACCAGGAGAAGCAGCTGCTCGGGGAGAAGTCTCGCCGCGAGCAGGCTTGGAAGTCCGGAGACATGGACGTGGTCGCGGAGGTCGACGAGGAGCTGATCGCCGAGGTCCTGGCGATCTCCACAGGCATCCCGGTGTTCAAGCTGACCGAGGAGGAGTCCTCGCGGCTGATGAACATGGAGGGTGAGCTGCACAAGCGGGTCATCGGCCAGGAGCAGGCCATCAAGGCACTGTCCCAAGCCATCCGCCGTACCCGCGCCGGGTTGAAGGATCCTCGTCGTCCGGGCGGGTCGTTCATCTTCGCCGGCCCCTCGGGTGTCGGCAAGACCGAGCTGTCCAAGACGCTGGCCGAGTTCCTCTTCGGCGACGAAGACGCGTTGATCCAGCTCGACATGAGCGAGTACTCCGAGAAGCACACGGTCTCGCGGCTGTTCGGCTCCCCACCGGGGTACGTGGGGTACGAGGAGGGTGGCCAGCTGACCGAGAAGGTTCGGCGCAAGCCCTTCTCGGTGGTGCTGTTCGACGAGGTGGAGAAGGCGCACCCGGACATCTTCAACTCGCTGCTCCAGATCCTGGAGGACGGTCGACTCACCGACGCCCAGGGCCGCATGGTCGACTTCAAGAACAGCGTCATCATCATGACCAGCAACTTGGGGACCCGGGACATCTCCAAGGGCTTCAACATGGGTTTCGCCTCCAACGACGACACCCAGTCCAGCTACGACCGGATGAAGGCGAAGGTGACCGAGGAGCTCAAGGGTCACTTCAAGCCGGAATTCCTGAACCGCATCGACGAGATCGTGATCTTCCACCAGCTCACCCGTGAGCAGATCGTGGAGATCATCGACCTGATGCTCAGCAAGCTGGACGATCGGCTCAAGGACAAGGACATGGGCATCGAGCTCACGCCCGCGGCCAAGGAGCTGCTGGCCGAGCGGGGGTACGACCCGGTCATGGGCGCCCGACCGATGCGCCGGGCGATCCAGCGGGAGATCGAGGACGCGCTGTCGGAGAAGATCCTCTTCGGGGAGCTGCGGCCCGGTCAGATCGTGCTGGCCGATGTGGAGGGCGAGGGCGCCGAGCGTCGGTTCACCTTCCGGGGTGAGTCGAAGTCGACCCTGCCCGATACCCCGCCGGTGGCCACCGCCGGTCAGGAGTGATCGGCGTGCACCGAGCGTTGCCCCCGGGGCGACCTGCCTGTTCCGGGTTCCTCGCCGGGTAGCCAGAACAGGTCCGAACCCGGGACGGTCGCGACCAGTCCGTCGGTGACGAGCCCGGCCAGCGCCCGATCGCGCTGGTCGGGCTCGTCCCACAGCCCGGTGAGCGCCCGGCCCGGCACCGGCCCGGGCTCTCGTCGCAGGGCTTCGAGCAGCAGACCGCGGACCTGACGGTCTGATCCGGCCCAGCGCTGCGCCAGCCTCGGCCTCGCGCCCAGGTCCGGATGCCCGTCAAGGTGCCAGCGACAGCCGGAGACGACCGGGCAGTGCGCGCACCGGGGAGAGCGCTGGGTGCACACGAGGGCACCGAGCTCCATCGACGCGGCCGCCCAGCGGACGGCCTGAGCCGGGTCTGTGGGGGCCAGCCGGTCGGCGTCCCGGCGCTCGGACGCGCTCACCGACCCGGATGAGCCCGGTTGCCCGAGCACGACCCGGGCGAGCACGCGCCGGACGTTCGTGTCCAGGACCAGATGGCGCTGGCCGTAGGCGAACGAACCGACAGCCGCCGCGGTGTACTCACCGATCCCGGGCAGGGCACGAAGCGCGGCTGGTGAGCGAGGGACCTGGCCGGCGTGCTGCGTGGTGATCGCGGCGGCCGCCTGGTGCAGCCGCACCGCTCGTCGTGGGTACCCCAGCCGCCCCCACGCCCGCAGTGCGTCAGCCACGGTGGCAGCGGCGAGGGCCGGCGCCGTGGGCCATCGGTCCAGCCACGACTCGTAGACCGGCACCACCCGGGCCACCGGCGTCTGCGCCAGCATCACCTCGCTGACCAGGATCGCCCACGGGGACACCCCGGGCTCTCGCCACGGAAGCCGTCGAGCCTGCTGGTCATACCAGCGGACTACCGCGTCGATGATCTGCTGGGGCTGCGGTTGTGTGGGCGGTGGCGGCTCAGTCGACGGCGTGCGCGACATCGAGCTCGGCTGGGGTTTCCTGGCCATGGATCTCATCGGCACCGATCCTCGCACTGCTCGCGGTCTGCCTCCCGACCCCTGGGGGGCTCGGCGGCCTCAAGACCAGCAGGCGCGGTGTCGAGGCTGACAGCGACCCCCGGTGGCTCTCGCCCTCGGGTTGGTTCCCGAGTCGCGCGAGGAGTCCGATCGTGCCCGTTGTTGACCCGGGTCCTGCGCCCTCAGGGGGCTCGGACCGCGGCCGTGACGGACGCGGGCTGGTCGGGCCGGTCCGCGTCCTGCTCGCCTGTGCGACGGCGACCCGAGCCCAGGTCCTGCGGTCCGTGGTCGACGACCGCTGGCTGCGGGTGGTGGCTACGACGGCCGCTCCCGCTGGGCTCGAGGCGGCCGTACGCTCGTACGTACCGGGAGTGGTGCTGCTCGATCTGGCGTTGGGAGAAGCCGGGATCACCGCGGTCGAGGCGGTGATGGCACGCTGCCCGACGCCGATCCTGGCGGTCCGGCCGGTGACCCTGCCACCGTCCACGGTCGGGGCCGGCGGTGTGCGTGGGCCCATGCTGCACGGTCGCAGCCTGGGGGAGTGGTCGCAACTGGCTGCCGCCGCGCTGAGCGCCGGGGCGGTCGGGGTGCTCGGCGTCGACCTGGACCATCGTGGCTCGCCGGTGGAGGCGCCGGCGGGTCTACGTCGGACGCTGCTGGCGGCCAGCCGAGTTCGAACGATCACCCACCCCCGGGGTCGGCTTCGGGGGCTGCGGACCCAGGCCGGGGAACCGGCCGGGCTGCTGGTCGTGGTCGGCGCCTCGACCGGAGGACCGCAGGCGTTGGCCGCGGTGCTCTCTCGACTGCCCCCCGACCTGCCGGCCGGAGTGCTGGTCGTCCAGCACATGGCCGATGGATTCGTCGAGAGCCTGGCTGGATGGCTCGATGGGGTGTGCCGATTGCCGGTGCGCCTTGCCGTGGACGGTGAGCGGTTACGGGTCGGCCAGGTGCTGCTCGCCCCCGCGCGGCGCAACCTACGGGTGCGTCCGGGTGCCCGGGTCGTGCTGGTCCCCGCCCCGGTCGGGCAGTTCCACGTGCCCGGTATCGACGTGACCTTCGCCGACATCGCTGCCATCTACGGGCAGCGCGCCGTCGGGGTGCTGTTGACCGGGATGGGACGGGACGGAGCCACGGGCCTGCTCGCGTTGCGTCGGGCCGGAGCCGCAACGATCGCCCAGGACGAGGCGTCCAGCGTCGTGTGGGGGATGCCGGGCGCAGCGGTCGGGCTGGGGGCCGCGCAGGCCGAGCTCGGAGTGGGGCAGATTGGTGCGGCGGTTGTTGCTGCGGTCGCCGACGCGGCCGTCGGAGCCCACCGGTGAGCGGCGCCGAGGTGAGCAGCGGTCCCACGCTGGACCTGGTGGGAGCGCTCCTCGAGCAGAGCACCGGGCTGGTGTTCGACGCCGGCCGGCGTCCCGTGCTGGTCGCGGCGGTACGCGAGCGAATGGCCCAGGTCGGGGCAGTGGAGGCGCAGGAGTACCTCGGGTTGCTGCGGTCATCCGGGCCCGCCGGGCGCGGGGAGCTTGGAGTGCTGCTCGACGAGGTGATCGTGGGGGAGACGTCCTTCTTCCGCACCCCCCCGCAGATGGTCGCGCTGCGCCAGGAGGTGCTGCCCGAGCTCGCCCGCCGCGCGGGGGAGCACCGGCGTGGCCTGGTGGTGTGGAGTGCTGGCTGCTCCACGGGGCAGGAGGCCTACACCCTGGGGGTGCTGCTGGCCGAGATGCTGGCCGAGATGGACGCGGCGGGCCAGGTGGTGCCCGCACCGGTGCGGGTGCTCGGCACCGACCTCTCAGCGCGGGCCGTGCGCCGGGCGCGCGGCGGCCGGTACGGTCCGCGAGAACTGGTGGGGCTGGCGCCTCGGGTGCGCGAACGGTGGTTCCAGCGGAGCTCCGACGGGGAGGTGACGGTGGTCCCTGAGATCGCGGCCATGGTCGACTTCGCCGTGCACAACCTGGTCGTCGACCCGCCCCCGCTCGTTCGCGGGACGGTGGACCTCATCGTCTGCCGGAACGTGACGATCTACTTCCGCCGTGAGGCGGCCGCCGCTCTGGCCCGTCGGTTCCACGACATCCTGCGCCCGGGGGGGTGCCTGTTGCTCGGGCCCGCCGAGACGCTCTGGCAGCTCAGCGGGGATTTCTCGCTGCACCAGGTGGGCGCCGCCTTCGTGTACCGCAAGGACCCGCCGGACGTCGCTGCGCCCCCGGCCAGCCAGCGACCCGGCCGGAGGTCGGGGCCCCCGGCAGCGATGACGACGCTGCCGCGCACGGGGGCCATGGACGCCCTCCTACCCGTCCGACAGGCCCTCGACTCGGGCCGGTACCGACGGGCCGAGCTGCTGGCCCGGGATGCCGCCGCCCGTGATCCGTTGGACTCCGCCGCCTACCTGCTGCAGGGGCGTGCGCTGGTCGCACTGGGCCAGGACCGGGCGGCGCACCGGGCGTTGCGCAAGGCGCTCTACCTCGACCCGACCGCTGGCGAGGGTCACTTCCTGCTGGCCGGGTTGTTGGAGCGGGTCGGCCAACCGGTGGCCGCCGCTCGATCGTACCGGGCCGCGGCCGAGCACCTGCCTTCGCTCACCCCTGACCAGGCCGTGGGGCTGCTCGACGGGCGGGCGGTCGCCGAGCTGGTTGACCTGTGTCGTCAACAGGCAGCTGCCGTCCTGGGACCGGCACGGTCAGCGCACGGCGCCCAGGTTCAGCAGCAACACCCCGCCGACCACCAGCGCGATCCCGGCGAGCTGAACCGGGCTGAACGACTCGGCGAACAGCACGTACCCGATCCCGGCGGTCAGCACCGTGCCGACCCCTGACCAGACGGCGTAGGACACCCCGAGCGGTATCACCCGCAGGCTCCGCGCGAACAGGTAGAACGATGCCGCGTAGGTGAGGGTGAATGCGCCCACCCACAGCCAGCGGGTGAACCCCTGGCTCAGTCGCAGCGCGGTGGTGCCGGCGACCTCCAGCACGATCGCCGCACCCAGCTCGATCCACGCGCCCACAGTCCGGCTCCTGTATGTAGCGACCGCTACGTTGCGGCCGGGGCGTACGGTACCAGCGATGATCGGTCGGACGGGATCAGTCGTGGGCCCTGCTGCCCCGGGTGGGGTCCGCGCGGTCTCCGCCCAGCAGCGACGCGACGAGCTGGTTCGCGCGGGGGTGCCGTACCTGCTGGAGCACGGGGTGGCGGACCTGACGCTGAGGCCGTTCGCGGCTGCCCTCGGCACCAGCGACCGGATGCTCCTGTACTACTTCGTCGACAAGGATCGGCTCGTCGACGCCCTGCTGGAAGCGGCCAACGAGGTGCTGCTGGCCCAGCTGCGCGACGGCCGGATCGACGCCCCTACCCCCGGCGGGGTGGTCTGGTCATGCTGGCAGATGCTGGCCGACCCTGCCGTTGCCGACCACGTACGCCTGTGGCAGGAGGTCTACCTGCTCGGCCTGCGTGAGCCCGGCCGGTACGTCGAGGTCCTGCGACGTACCTCGAGGCCGTGGGAGGCGCTGGTCGCGGGTGCCCTGTCCCGGGCGGGCGTGACCCGCGCGCGGGCCGAACGACTGGCCACCATCGTGCTGGACGCGACCGAGTCGCTGCTGCTGGACGCTCGGGTCACCGGGGAGGTCGACCGGGTGGTCGCCGCGGTCGGCGAGCTGGGCCGGATGGTCGACGCGGCCGGTGGGTCGGGTCAGACGTAGCGCTCGAGGATCGAGGACTCCGCGAGCCTGGACAGGCCTTCGCGCACGGTCCGGGCTCGGGACTCCCCGACACCCTCGACGTGCTGCAGGTCGTCGATCTGGGCGGCCAGCAGCTTCTGAAGCGTGCCGAAGTGCTCGACCAGGCGGTCCACGACGAGCCCGGGCAGCCGGGGAACGCGGGCCAGCAGCCGGTAGCCACGGGGGCTGGCCGCCAGGTCCAGAGCATCGACGCTCGCGATGTACCCGAGCGCGCGGGCCAGGTTGCCCACCTCGAGCAGGTCCGAGGCCGACATCGCGTCGAGGTCTGCCAGCGTGTCGCCCAGCGTGCGGGGACGGCGTCCGCTGGGCGCGGGCAAGTAGTCCCGGGCGATCAGCTCGCGGTCGGTCTCCACCCCGGCCACCAGCTCGTCGAGCTGCAGGGCCAGCAGGCGACCATCGCTGCCGAGCTCGACGACGTACCCCTCGATCTCCTTGGCGATCCGCCGGACCATCTCCAACCGTTGGGCGACCGCGGCCACGTCCCGCACCGTGACCAGGTCCTCGATCTCCAGCGCGGACAGGGTGCCCGAGACCTCGTCCAGTCGCATCTTGTACCGCTCCAGGGTGGCCAGCGCCTGGTTGGCCCGGGACAGGATCTGGTTGGTGTCCTCCAGCACGTACCGTCGCCCGGTCACGTAGACCGCGACGATGCGCATCGACTGGCTGACCGAGATCACCGGGTACCCCGACTGCTTGGCGACGCGTTCGGCGGTGCGGTGCCGGGTGCCCTGCTCCTCGGTAGGGATGTTCGGGTCCGGAACCAGGTGCACGGCGGCCCGCACGATCTTGGCCACGTCCCGGTCGCACACGATCGCGCCGTCCATCTTGGCCAGCTCGCGCAGCCGGGTGGCGGAGAACTCCACGTCGAGGACGAACCCGCCTGTGCAGATCGACTCGACCGTCTTGTCGTAGCCGAGGACGACCAACGCCCCGGTCCGTCCGCGCAAGATGCGCTCCAACCCGTCACGCAGGGCCGTACCCGGTGCGATCATCGCCAGGGTCGCGCGCAACTGCTCTTCTCGATCGCCGCCGCGCTCGGCGGTACGGTCGCTGGCTGCCACGTCGCTCCCTGTGATCCCCGGGGGCTCCCGGACGGCCCATGCCGGGACGATCCAGTCTAGCCGGACGAGCGCCGACCACTCGTGGGCTGACCCAGGACTCGTAACGCGTCGTGCAGGTCGGACACCGGGAAGACGGTCATGCCCTCGGGCACCGGACCGGCGTCGATCGGGACCAGGGCGTGGCGCAGACCCAGCCGGGCCGCCTCGGCGAGCCGTCGTCCCACGCCCCGGGTCGGGCGCACCTCTCCCGCCAAGCCGACCTCTCCCACCGCCACGAGCCCCGCGGGGAGCGCCCGGTCCACGGCCGCACTGGCCACGGCGAGCACCACGGCCAGGTCAGCGGCCGGTTCGGCCACCCGCACCCCGCCGACGGTTGCGGTGTACACGTCGTGGGAGCCCAGACCGACCCCACCGCGCCGTTCCAGCACGGCGAGCACCATGGCGACCCGCGATGCGTCCAGCCCGTTGGTCACCCGCCGCGGGGTGCTCAGCGGACTCGGCGCCACCAGTGCCTGCACCTCGGCGGGCAGCGGCCGGGTGCCCTCCAGGGTGACGGTCAGGCAGGTCCCGGCCACCGGCTCGGCCCGGGGGGACAGGAACAGCCCTGAGGGGTCGGGCAGCCCGACGATGCCCGCCTCACCGAGATCGAAGCACCCGACCTCGTCCGTGGGCCCGTACCGGTTCTTCACGGCTCGGAGCATCCGGAGCCGAGAGTGCCGATCACCCTCGAAGTGCACGACGACGTCCACCAGGTGCTCCAGGACCCGCGGGCCGGCGATCGCGCCGTCCTTGGTCACGTGGCCCACGAGCAGCGTTGCCATCCCTCGCTCCTTGGCTGCGGCGATCAGCGCCGCGGCGACCTCGCGGACCTGCGCGATGCTGCCCGGCCCGCCCTCCAGGCCTCCCGAGGCGACGGTCTGCACCGAGTCCACCACCAGCAGCCCGGGATCGAGCGCCTCGACCTGCCCGAGCACGCGGCCCAGGTCGGTCTCGGCGGCCAGGAACAGCTGCTCGGCCAACGCCCCGATCCGTTCGGCCCGTACCCGAACCTGGGCGGCGGACTCCTCGCCGGTGACGTAGAGAGCGCGACGCCTCGACCGGGCGACCCGCGCGGCCACGTCCAGCAGCAGCGTGGACTTGCCCACCCCGGGCTCCCCGGCGACCAGCACCACCGACCCGCCGACCAGCCCGCCTCCGAGCACCCGGTCCAGCTCGTCGACGCCGGTGGCCTCCACCCGGGCCCCGCTCGGGTCCACCCGGCCGATCGGGCTGGCCTGGCCGGTGGTGATCGTCGCCGGGACGGTACGCAGTCCGCCGGCCCGTCCGCCGGCCGGCTCGTCGGCCACCACGGCGCCCCAGGCCTGGCACTGCAGGCACCGCCCCACCCACCGGCTCGTGGTCGCTCCGCACTCCTCGCACCGGAAGCCTGCGCGGGTGCGGGCACGCGGAGGGCTACGCACCGCGCCGGTTCGGTTCGTCGCAGGACTGGTCGGGTTCATGCCGGGCAGCCTAGGAGCGGGGTCTGACAGAACCGGGTCTGTGGTGCGGGTGGCGCGTCGGGCTCGCGCGACGCGAGCAGCCGCCGATGGGCGTTCGCGCGTGCGGAGGTCCCGATGTCCCTGGTCGACGCAGGTCGCAGCGGTACCGTCGCGCCATGCGCCTGGGCGTGCTCGACGTGGGCTCCAACACCGTGCACCTGCTGGTCGTCGACGCTCACCCCGGGGCTCGGCCGATCCCGTCGACCTCCCACAAGGCGGAGCTGCGACTGGCTGAGCGGTTGGCGCACGACGGGTCGATCGATCCCGGGGGGGCCGACGCGCTGGTGGCATTCGTCACCGAGGCGGCTGCGATCGCCGAGGACCAGGGGGTCGAGGACCTGATGGCGTTCGCCACCTCGGCGATCCGCGAGGCGCCCAACGGCGAGATGGTGCTCGGCCGAGTGTTCTCCGAGACGGGCGTGGAGCTGGAGGTGCTCTCCGGCGAGGACGAGGCGCGGCTGACCTTCCTGGCTGCTCGACGGTGGTGCGGTTGGTCGGCCGGGCGGTTGTTGCTGCTGGACATCGGAGGGGGGTCCCTGGAGCTGGCAGGCGGTGGGGACGAGGAGCCCGACGTGTGCGTCTCGTTGCCGCTGGGGGCCGGGCGGCTGACCCGGGAGTGGTTCGCCACCGACCCACCACGGCCCGCAGAGGTGGCGGCGTTGCGCAAGCACGTGCGAGCGGAGGTGGCCCGGCACGTGCGTGCGGTGAGGGTCGCCGGCACCCCCGACCGGGTGGTGGCCACGTCCAAGACCTTCCGCCAGCTGGCCCGGGTGCTCGGCGCGGCCCCGTCGTCTGCCGGGCCGTACACCGCACGGACCATCGACGCCGACCGGCTGGCCCGGCAGGTGCCGCTGCTGGCCGCGATGACCAGCCAGCAGCGCGCCGTGCTTCCGGGGGTGTCCGCGGGGCGGGCCCCGCAGCTGGTCGCCGGGGCGATCGTGGCCGATGCGGCGATGGACCTGTTCGGCGTGGCCCGGCTGCAGGTCTGCCCCTGGGCCCTGCGCGAAGGGCTGATCCTGCGCCGGTTGGACTGGTTGCGGGACCTGTAGTGCCACCGGCCTACCCTGGGGGCATGACGGCAGGCCCGGGCACCGGGATCGCGCTCGCGCTGTCGACCTCGTCCTGCTACCCGGAGCCGACCGCTGCCTGCTTCGCGTTCGCCTCCCGGCTTGGGTACGACGGGGTCGAGGTGATGGTCTACACCGACCCCGTCAGCCAGGACGTCGCTGCCTTGCGCCAGCTGGTCGAGCACTACGGCGTTCCGGTGCTGGCCGTGCACGTACCGTGCCTGCTGGTCACCCAGCGGGTCTGGGGAACTGACGGGTGGGGCAAGCTCGTCCGGTCGGTCGACCTCGCCGAGGAGCTCGGAGCGGGCGTGGTGGTGGTCCACCCGCCGTTCGTCTGGCAGCGGGCCTACGCCCGGGGGTTCGTCGAGGGGTTGGCCCGGCTGCAGACCCGTACCGCTGTACTGATCGCCGTGGAGAACATGTACCCATGGCGGGCCGGTCGGGCCGAGCTGCCGGCGTACGCGCCCGGCTGGGACCCGACGCCCCAGGCCTATCCGTACGTGACCCTGGACCTGTCGCACACCGCGGCCAGCGGCAGCGACCCGTTGGCCATGATGGTGGACCTGGGTCCGCGGCTGCGCCATGTCCATCTGGCCGACGGGTCGGGAGCTCCGCGCGACGAGCACCTGGTCCCCGGCCGGGGCACCCAGCATGCCGACCTGGTGCTGAGCCGGCTGGTCGCCACCGGCTGGTCGGGCACCGTGGTCGTGGAGGTGAACACGCGCCGGTCGTCGGGCCGGCCCACCCGTGAGCCGGACCTCGCCGAGTCGCTGGCGTTCGCTCGCCAGCACCTGGCCCAGGCCCCGCCGCCCACCGCGGTGGGCGCCCACCCGCGTACGGGCCGCACGGGCTGATGAGCCCCGGCGCGTAGGCTCACACCGGGCCGGGGTCCAGTGTCAGCACCCGCCCAGGTCAGAGGAGGTCGGTGCTCGTGCTGCGCAGGATGCTGCTGGCAGCCGCCCGGGCGCAGCCGGTGGCTGCGGCGCTGCGTCGGGCGCCGGTGACGCGTTCGGTGGTCGACCGGTTCATCGCGGGGGAGTCGGC